>JAISMW010000096.1 GCA_031276545.1 Tannerellaceae bacterium | reverse complement strand
TTTGTTCATAAATCTTTAATTTTTAAATTAATACTAAAAGAAAATATAGAGTTTACTATAATTTAGTTCTACATCCAAAGGTTCAACAAATCCATTTGTCACTTTTCCCGCTGTAACATTTAAACGAAGGTTTTTTTGTTACAGTTTTTGGGGGGTAAAACGGGGGTGGGAAATGCTCAAAAAAAAATATTGGGAAAAATGTTTTCCGGAGGAGATTTGATTCCGGAGATGGCGGGGCACGGAGAATATTGTGGCGGGGGATGGGGATTCTTCAAAAAATCATTTACTTTGCAGCCTTATACGAATAATTTTATTAATTAGACTGCGTGAAAATTATGGCACAAGAGGATGTTTTCAAAAAAATAGTTTCGCACTGCAAGGAGTACGGGTTTGTGTTTCCCTCGTCGGAGATTTACGACGGATTGGGTGCGGTGTATGACTACGGCCAATATGGGGTGGAACTGAAAAACAACATCAAGAAATATTGGTGGGACAGCATGACGCTGCTGCATGAGAACGTGGTGGGGATAGACTCGGCGATCTTTATGCACCCTACTGTCTGGAAAGCATCCGGCCATGTGGATGCTTTCAATGATCCGCTGATTGACAATAAGGATTCGAAAAAGCGTTATCGCGCCGATGTGCTGGTGGAAGAATATCTGGCCAAAATAGACGAAAAGATAGAAAAGGAAATAGAAAAAGCGGCTAAACGTTTTGGCGATGCTTTCGACGAGACGCAATTTCGCACGACCAATCCCCGTGTGCTGGAACAGCAGGCCAGGCGGGACGCCACTCATACTCGCTTCGCTAAAGCCTTGAACGATTCGGACCTGGAGGAACTCCGGCAGATTATTATCGACGCAGAAATAGTGTGTCCCATATCGGGTACGCGCAACTGGACAGAGGTGAGGCAATTCAATCTGATGTTTTCTACCGAGATGGGTTCGACGGCAGAGGGGGCGATGAAGGTTTATTTGCGCCCGGAAACGGCACAGGGTATCTTCGTGAATTTCCTGAATGTACAGAAAACAGGGCGTATGAAGATTCCTTTCGGTATAGCCCAGACAGGGAAGGCGTTTCGCAACGAAATTGTAGCCCGGCAATTCATTTTCCGTATGCGCGAGTTCGAACAGATGGAAATGCAGTTCTTCGTCCGCCCGGGTGAAGAAATGGAATGGTTCTCCCGATGGAAAACGACACGTCTTGCCTGGCATAAGGCGATGGGACTGGGCGACGCCAAATATCGCTATCACGACCACGATAAGCTGGCGCATTATGCCAATGCTGCTACGGATATTGAATTTGAAATGCCTTTCGGTTTTAAAGAAGTGGAGGGAATCCATAGCCGTACCGACTTCGACCTGCGCCAGCACGAAAAGTATTCGGGCAAGAAGATACAATATTTCGATCCCGAACTGGGACAGAGCTATACGCCTTACGTGATTGAAACTTCCATTGGGGTGGACAGGGTGTTCCTGAGCCTTATCTCCGGTTCGTATGCCGAAGAGACGCTGGAAAACGGCGAAACCCGTGCAGTATTGAAACTGCCGGCAGCCCTGGCGCCCGTCAAACTGGCCATACTGCCTCTGGTGAAGAAAGACGGACTGCCTGAAAAAGCGGAAGAAATTTTGGATATGCTGCGCTTCGACTTCCGTTGCCAGTATGACGGGAAAGACTCCATCGGCAAACGCTACCGTCGCCAAGATGCCATCGGCACCCCCTACTGTATCACCGTCGACCATGAAACATTGAACGACAACCAGGTTACTATCCGCTTCCGCGATACGATGGAGCAGGAAAGGGTACCCGTCCGGATGTTGCATGAAATTATTGCCGAAAAGGTGAGTTTAAAGAACTTATTGAAGAAAATAAACAGTTGAGAACATGAAAAAGTACTTCTTTGTATTGTGGATGATGAGTTGTATGGTATTTATCTCCTCCTGCGGAAAGGACGACAGCGGAGAAGCTACGGATGATACCTGGAAGTCGGCCAACGAAAAGGCCTTCAACGACAAAACATACGACCCGGCTTACACGCGCTATAAGGCGATGAGTAATAACGGAGTGATATTTTACAAACAAATACGCCCCGGCAACGGGAAGCAGATATATTACACAAGCCGGGTGAAAGTTTTTTATCAGGGAGCTTTGATAGACGGCACTGTGTTCGACAAAAAAGACGCCCGCTATGACCTGCCTTTCCATGTAGCCGTTAGTTCGGGCGTGGCGAACTACAGTTCGACCAATCCCAATGGATACGCATCGGTGATAGAAGGCTGGTCGGTGGCTTTGCAATATATGACGGAAGGCGAAAAAGGAGAAGTATGGATCCCTCAGGAATTAGGGTATAAGTCAATTGCCCAGAAAGACGCGCAGGGGAATGTATCTATCCCTGCTTATTCCACTTTGGTATTTGAGATTGAAGTAGCCAACATTGATGAACAGTAGCATACAGAAGAGGGAGGGGGGATAAAAAATTAAAGGATGTCTCCCGACATCCCCCAATCAAAGCTCTGTTAACCTTAAATCTAATACTACTAATTATGAAAAAACCACGTGGCAAAGATAAAGCGCCGAAAAGTATCCGACAATTCCCCGTCGTCTAATATATGTTAAGCATAACAGCTACGATATGCAAAAAATGTTAGTTAATTCAAAGCTACATATAAGCGGTATTAAAATCTATTTAATTTAACAGCTAAAGCAAGCATGATTGTTGCAAAAAATACAGAGGAGATAACTCACTGCAGCGGATTGATGGCTACAATCGGTTTCTTCGACGGAGTACATCTGGGACACCGGTTTCTTATTCGCGAGATGCAGGAAGCGGCGCGTGTCCGCAGATTACCGACAGCTGTCATTACGTTCTTGCGGCATCCTCGCATGGTGATGCAAGCCGATTACCAGCCCAAGCTGCTCAACTCGCTCGACGAAAGGGTGGCACACCTGGCCGACACAGGCGTCGATTATTGCATCTTACTGGATTTTACCCTCGAAATGTCTCAACTGACGGCAGAAGCGTTCATCCGGATACTGCACCGGCAATGGAGGATAGGCGCTTTATTCACAGGATACGACCACCGTTTCGGTCACGACCGGCGGGACGGCTTCGAGCAGTACGTAAACTATGCAGCCGCCTGCGGCATGGAAGTGCTGGAAGCCCCGCGCTTCACGGAAAACGGAGTAGCCGTCAGTTCGTCGGAAATACGAAAACAGTTGGCGCTTGGAAAAGTGGATACGGCAGCCCGGCTGCTGACGTATCCCTACCAACTGAAAGGTCATGTCGTACAGGGAAACAAAATAGGCCGCACGCTTGGCTACCCTACTGCCAACATACAGATAGACGATCCGTTCAAACTGATACCCCGAACAGGCGTATATGCCGTACGGGTGGCATGGAAGGGACAGGAATACCAAGGAATGCTGTACACAGGCCGGCGTCCTACACTGGCCCCCGGCGGCGCCCTCACCACGGAAGTACACATGCCGGATTTTCAGGGAGGCGATATCTATACGGACGAAATAAGCGTTTCGTTCACACACTATATGCGCGGAGATATCCGCTTTCATTCATTGGAAGACCTGAAAGAGCAATTGAAAAAAGATGCCGCTATTCTACGAAGCTATTGATACACTGAAAGGGATGATATCCCGCCCTTCCTTCAGCAAGGAGGAAAAGGAAGTGGCCGACTATCTGGAAGGAGTCTGGCGGGCCGACGGATACGCCGTACACCGTAAAGGGAACAACGTATGGATACCGGCTCCAAGGTTCTACCCCGGCAAACCGGCGCTACTGCTCAATTCGCATATAGATACGGTAAAACCCGCCGCCGGATGGAGCAAAGACCCTTTTGTCCCGGAAGAAAGCGAAGACAGGCTGTACGGACTGGGAAGCAACGATGCCGGTGCAAGCGTGGTATCGCTGTATGCTGCTTTTCGCAGGCTAAGCGCCAAAGAACAACCCTACAACCTGATATTCCTGGCCTCCTGCGAAGAAGAAATATCCGGCAAGGAAGGGATAGAAAGCGTCCTGGAAGATTTGCCTCCGATAGCATTCGCCCTCGCAGGCGAACCCACCGGTATGCATCCGGCTGTGGCAGAAAAGGGACTGATGGTGCTCGACTGCACCGCACGGGGGAAAGCCGGCCATGCCGCCCGACACGAAGGAATCAACGCCATTACGCAGGCCATGAAAGACATCGAATGGTTCCACTCCTGCCAATTTCCGGAAAAGAGCGACCTGCTGGGGCCGGTCAAAATGAGCGTCACCATGATACATGCCGGCACGCAGCACAATGTGATACCCGACCGCTGCGAATTTACGGTAGACATACGTACCAATGAATTTTACTCCAACGAACGCCTGTACGGGCTTATCAAAGAACAGGTAAAATGCGAGATCAGGGCACGCAGCTTCCGCCTTAATTCATCCCGCACAGACCTGCGCCACCCGTTCGTACAGCGGGCTGTCATGCTGGGCAGGCAAGCCTTCGGCTCCCCTACCCTGAGCGACCAGGCGCTGATGCCTTTCCCATCGGTAAAGATAGGCCCCGGCGATTCGGCCCGTTCCCACGCGGCAGACGAATACATCCTCCTGATGGAAATCCGGGAAGCCATAGAAACCTACACCTGTCTGCTGGACGGACTCACCCTCTGATACGGATATGCTGAAGGATATACTGGGCACCCTTGCCAGCCGCTACCTTATCGCCATCCTCAACCTGGCGCTGATATTCATCAACGCCAGGGTACTGGGCGTCGAGGGAGTAGGTACGGTCGGGCTTATCTGGGCATCCATAAGCATCAATGTAACGGTAAACGGCATTTTCGGCGGAAACACCCTGGTTTACTTCCTAAACCGATATTCCATCCGCTTCCTGTATCCGATAGCCGCCGGCTGGACATTTGCCGGCTCCGCCCTCAGTAGCGGTATCCTCTATCTTTCGGGGCTGCTGCCGGAAGGCTACGAAGCGGATATCTACCGGCTTACCGTCCTGTATTCGCTCAGTATAGCCCATTCGCGCTTCCTGCTGGGCAAAGATCACATACGGGGATTCAACCTTACCCATATGCTGCAGGGCGGATTGCTGTTCTTCGTTTTGCTCTGCTTCTATTACGTGGCACAGCGCCGGGAAGTACACTCCTATATATGGGGCTTGTATATAGCAAACGGCATTGCGTTCATCGTAAGCCTGCTTTTTCTGCTTCCTTACCTAAGAAAGCCGGAGAGTCCCCCGGCAGGCAGGACACGCATCTTCCCCGCCCTGGCAGAAATGCTGGTATACGGTCTTTGGGGAAGCGCCGACAACATAGCGGAGACCTGCACCACCCGCCTCAACTACTTTCTGGTAGAGCGCTTCGCCGGCCTGGGTGGCGTAGGTTTGCTCGATGCCGGCACAAAAATATCCGAAAGCGTATGGCACATCAGTCGCAGCGTGGCCTATATAGCATACAGCCGGATAGCGAAAACAAAAGACCGGGAGAAACAGAAAGAAATCACACTTCAGCTCTTCAAACTTACATTCTTAGCCCTGGCGGCCGTAATGGCGGGTATCCTCCTGATTCCCGAATGGATCTATACGGACTACCTTTTCGGCCGGGAATTCCGGGGCATACGGAACGTAATTATAGCCCTGTCGGCCGGCATTGTAGCCTTGGGATGCCACACCCTTCTGAGCCATTATTTCATCGGGAGCGGAAAGATAAAATACAGCGCCGCTGCCTCGTGTCTGGGACTGATAAGCCTGCTGGCGTCCGGCTTCCTGCTTATCCCTGCATACGGAATAACCGGTTCGGCGCTGAGTACAGGCATTGCCTTCAGCGTGATGCTTCTTTTTTCGCTCACCATATTCATCCGGCAAACCCAAAGCCGCCTCCGCGATTTCCTGCCTCACAGGAAAGACTTCCGGCGATAAAACAATCATTCGTATTTCCGGGCACCTCTTTCTTCCAAGCTCCCGTTCCATGCCTCCCGGTAAAGCCCGCCCTCCCCTGCCGTTCGTTCCCCGTCCGGCAGGAGATCGCCGCGGAGCGAAAGAGGGTGGTACGGAAGCGCTGGGGATTGCCTGCATACGGGAAGCAGGTGTTTCGGAAGGCTCGTCTTACGCTCCGGGAGCGATTCTTTACGTTCCGGAGGAGACGGGAGGTGCCCGCCGACGCATCCCGGTTCCCCCCTCATTCATTCGGGTTCTCCGCGCCCCGATTGCGTTTGTCCGCCTTCCTGTAATGATTGTAAATATAGCAATAAGTAATGCAAATATTAGAGAAAGTAATGCAAATACTTCAATAAGTAATGCAAATATTAGAATGATGATTGCAAATACTCCAATAAGTAATGCAAATATTGGAAGAATGATTGCAAATACTCCAATAAGTAATGCAAATATTGGAAGAAGTAATGCAAATATACCGGCAATATGCGTACATGAAGCCTCCGCGAGTCTATGCCGACGGAAGGTTTTTACCTCCCAACGACCGGCGGGGACTTCGGATGCAAGGGCGGTCAATCGGGACAGGAAAGCGGCGACTGGAGCGGCGGGGGCGGGGACAGTTATTCGGAAGGGGGTTAACCGGAAACGACCGGCGGAGACTCCGGATGCAAGGGCGGTCAATCGGGACAGGAAAGCAGCGACCGGAGCGGCTGGGGCGGGCGCCTCAGACCGGAAAATGAGGGAATGTTTATCAGCGAACCGTAAATCAATGCCGTTTACTTAAGCAACAACTATGAGCGTTAATGAGCGGAACGACGTTCGCTACCGGATTATACTCCGTACGCCGTAGGGCGTTTCCCTTTCGGGAACCATGTACCGGCGCAGGACAGGAACAGAAGAGGCTGGACAACTGTGGACAAATATTTTGCCTGGAAATCCAACATTTATTTTCGCGCTCTAAAATATGCCCGGAAGGAACTGGATGCTATCAAGTATTATGAACTTGCGTAACATGAGTAAATAAATTTACCTCCGAGAAAAAATAATTTTTCCTTAGAGGTAAATTTATTTATCTTGGAGGTAAATTTTCTTGCCATACGTAAAGCGTCTTTTTATTCATTTCCCAAGAGATCCGGAAACGTTTCCAGTGCCGGGAGGCGGGCGGCAAAATTGCTCCTGCAAAAACCGGTCATCTTCCATATCTGTATGCGCCGGTTCTCCGCCGGGGGTACACTTTAAATACGTTTGCCCTGACCCGAGTCCCTGCCTAAATCTCTCCCTCTCAAAAAAGCACTACCTTTGCCGTATAATCAAAAAAATAAACAAACATATATCTATGCACATAGCAAATCCCATTTACGATGTAGTCTTCAAGTTCATGATGGAGGACGAAAAGGTAGCCAAATGTTTCCTCTCGGCCATAATCGGAGAAGAGGTAATAGAACTGGATTTCACCTCCCAGGAACGCACCGTGCGCCGGGTGTCTACCTCCTCCAAAAAGGAAGAACAGGAGGAACAGGAGATCTGCCTCACCGTATGCCACTACGACTTTGCCGCCAAAATAGCCACGGCAGGAGGCGGCTTCAAGACCGTACTCATTGAAGTGCAGAAGGCCAAACTGATTTCCGACGTCATGCGCTTCCGACGCTATCTTGGACGGAATTACCAGAACCCGGACAATACCTTCGGGGAAGAGCTCCGGAAGCGGGCGCGCCAGATTTACTGTATCTTCCTTTTGGGCTACGATATAGATGTCCCCGGAAGGCCGGTGGTACAGATAGAACCCAGGGTGACAGATGCCGCAACAAAAGAAGTACTGCCCGACAACAATGAATTCATCCAAAGCCTCCACCACCG
>JAISMW010000026.1 GCA_031276545.1 Tannerellaceae bacterium | reverse complement strand
TTCCAGTCGATTTTATCGGCCAAAAGAGCAAGTTCGTGCTCAGGATTAATCAAATCCGCCAATCGGGTGCGAAACAGTTCGCGATGGTCATCCACAGGTAATTTTCCTAACATAATTTTCCGGTTTTTATGCGCCAAAGTTACAATAACCGGCTGAAAATACCAAACTTTTTTACAACCATTTTATTGGTATTCAATGAAATGATTACTTAATAAGGACTGACTACATAAGAGTAGAAAAGCCGATCGCCGCCCGGTTCACCCTTTCTACTGAGTAGGAAAGTCAATCGCCTTAAGTTGTCTATTCACAATGCACGGCACACAGCAAAGCGAGCCGGAGACCTCAAATCTCCGGCTCGCCTGCTTCAGCATCCTTCTTATATACTGCGGAATTACTCCTGACTATTGTCGTAATAAGAAAAATCCTTTGTAATCCTGCCGCCTTCGATGGCGAAAACCGTACAGATGGGCAATTTCATCTTCGAACCGTCCGGCGCGGTTCCCTCCGTTACAAATTCTACGGTGATATACCTGTCTCCCGAAGGATAGGTTTGAATCACCCTGTCCTTAAGGTCGGGAAAAATCCCGCCCAGTTCCTGATATTTTGCCACGATTTCCGCTTTCGTCATGGTAACGATTTCCGTTCCGATGGACGGATCCTTAAATTCCGCTTCGTCCACATACATATCGGCCATCTTTTCCCATTCGTGCTGATTGAAATATTCGAAATACTGTGCAACAATCTCTTCGTTGCCGGCAGAGGGTTTGGACTCCGTCTTCTTTTCCGCGCAGGACAGCGCGGCGAGCATTAAAACTAAAAACAATGATAGGGTTCGCATAATCATGAAGTATAAAGGTGAGTACTTGATAAATAATTCGTTAGTCTGCAAATAAAATACTATTCCGGCGGATTGTCGTAATACGAAAAATCCCTGGTGATTTTGCCGTCTTCAATGGTGAAAATCGTACAGATAGGCATTTCCATCTTCGAACCGTCCGGTGCGGTTCCCTCCGTCACAAATTCCACGATGATGTGGTGCTCTCCCGAAGGATAGGTTTGAATCACGGTATCCGTAAGGTCGGGAAAGATTTCGCCCAGTTCCGAATATTTTGCCACAACCTCAGCTTTTGTCATGGAAACAATTTTCGTTCCGATGGCAGGGTCTTTAAATTCCGCTTCGTCGACATACATATCGGCCATCTTCTCCCATTCGTGCTGATTGAAATAGTCGAAATACTGCGCAACAATCCGTTCGTTGCCGGCTACTTGTTCGGAATGTGCAGGATGATCTGCACAAGATGATGTTGCAAATGTTTTTTCTTTCATTATATTAATATTTTTATTTACGCACAAAAGTAAACAAAAAACGATACAGTACAAGTGCAGGAAACTTTTTTTCATCATCCCGCTAACTGGTTAAACAGTGCGATGAATAACAAGCGGACTGCAGACCTCCAATCTGCAGCCCGTCCGCTAAAATGGCCACCCCTGTCGGCAGGAAGGGGCAGCCGGCGAATCAGAAAGGAATAAATACCGACACTTGCCAGTCGCGCACTTTGGAACTGCCAATATAATCGGTACGCACGGCGTTCATCAGGCCGTATTTGTACTGAAGGCCTAATTCCACCGGGCCGAAATCGTACGCTATCTTCCCTACCAGCGGAAGGTCGAACTTGCTACGGGTGCCTTCCCCCTTCAAATTCCGGTAATAGACCGCCTCCGCACCGGCTCCGATGCTCAGCCCTCCCACTACGGGATGATTGACGGTTCCACCGGCCGAGATGAACAGGTAGCGGAAAGACGTTTCCTTCACAGGATAATCATACGGATTGGTGGAGGACGGCGCAAACAGCATATCCTTCCAGTCCCATTGCTTCAGTCCCGCATTGGCATCCAGATCGAGAAACCAGCGGGAAGAAAGCGACGGCTGGAGACGAAAACGGTATCCTGCCGATAAATTATACCTATAGTCCAGTGTAGTCCAGCGCGTAGGTACGCCCGGAAGCGTCGCGCCGGCCGGCGAGAGACTTCCCGTCCCACCATTCAACAGCAATCCCGACCGCACAAGCGTCTGCGCATTCGTCACGAAGGTACTACTGGACAGCAGCAGGGACAGCAATAAGATACTCTTCAAATTGTTTTTCATACGATTTGTTTTTTAAATGAATAATAGTTTATCACAAAAGTATACGCATGCATATACCGCAAAGATATGTGCAATGTTTTTAAGAAAGGGGCACGACAAAAATAGGATTGCTTATTTTATATAAATTTTCAATCCAAAACAGTAAATAATATAAATCAATATAAAAAACAAATCGGTAAGTCATCCTGAAATAACGGCTTAATAAAAGCTATCTCATCTCCCAAAACCGTCAAACAGGATGCTGCATTTCTGCAAAACCCTGTTCTCTCCCCGAAGCAATCCACCGAACGGCAGCAAAGTCAAAAAAAATACACAAACAGCATACAGAATTTTAACAGAATCCTGTCATCTTCATTAAGCAAGATTTCGGATTTTTACAACCCATTAGCGCTTTCACCGGACAGGATGCCGAATAGGTGCAGTAGCCTCAACAGCACCGTGAGATAACAGAATGTATATATATTTGGTATATCTTCAAGTAGAAGCTATGCATGGCGTCGGTGCTGGAGAGCACTGACCTGCGGAGGCTGCGCATGGCGTCGTAACCGGGGAGCGGTGACTCGTGGAGGCTGTGCATGGCGTCAACACCGGGGGCACTGACCTGCAGAGACTTCGTATTGCGTCGATGCCGGGGGTGGTGGTGATCTCCAGAGGCTATATATTGCGTCGGTACCAGAGGTCGGTTATGCGGATTCTGCCTTTCGGGCAATATACCGGAATCACAGATTCCTCATTCTCCTTGCCGATCCGGTTTCCGCTTTCCTGTTCCGATTGACCGCCCTTATATTCGAAGGCCTCGCCGGGCATTAGGAGGTAAAAACCTTCCGTATCGGTGGAGCTGAGGAGGTTTCATGTACGTACATTATCGGTATATTTGCGTTCCTTCCGACAATATTTGCATTACTTATTCCAATATTTGCGTTCCTTCCTACAATATTTGCATTACTTCTTTGAATATTTGCGTTCCTTCCGCCAATATTTGCATTACTTCTTTGAATATTTGCATTCCTTCCAGCAATATTTGCATTACTTCTTTGAATATTTGCATTCCTTCCAGCAATATTTGCATTACTTATTCCAATATTTGCGTTCCTTCCAGCAATATTTGCATTACTTATTGGAACATTTGCATTACTTCTAATAATATTTGCATTACTTATTTAAATATTTATATTCATTATTGTAACATTTACATTCACTATTGTAGTATTTGCAGTAATTTAAGTACTATTTGCAATCATTGTCCCTATATTTGCAGTCGTGACAGGAACTTTTTTGAATGCAAACAGATAGATTATAATTTAAACAGAAAAGATGAGACACCAACGTTTAGACTGGCTGCCCCAGGCCAGACCCAAAGTCTATGAAATGGTTACGGAAATGACCGTGCCCCATATCAATGCAAACCTCAACCGCTTCGGAATGGAACCGACCGCACCGCAGGGGAAATGGTATAAGGAAATGTTCTGCGAAAAGGCTTTGGATCCTTATGCGGAGGCGTATAGGGCTTGGTCGAACCCCGCTACGCGCACCCCCATCATCATTGTACAGATGAAAGGCGCCCAAAAAACGTTTACGACCGGCTACCGGGAGCTTTACCGGATGATGAAGGGAAATCCGCTGGTGACCGATGCAGACCTCGAAGCAATGGGCTTTCCCATCCGTCCGTTCGGGCGGCGCAGTTCCTCGCGCGTGGCTGCCGAAGCGCCGGGCTTCAGCATCACGACGCTGGAAGATCACCGCCTCAGCATCCACTATTACACTTTCGCCGCCGCCGCTGTCAGGAAGGGCAAGCCCGCCGGACAACTCGGCGCGGAACTGCGCTGGATGTTTTCCGAAACGCCGGTTATCGACGCCAACGATCTGCTTAATTCCGCACTCCATACCTCTTCGCCCATTATCCTGCCGTTCCACGGCAAAGACCACGGACGCGCCGTCTATCTGGCCATGCGCTGGGAAAATACGCGCGGCGGGAAAGGCCCCTGGAGTCCCATCAAAATGGCCTACGTTCCGTAGCGCCTCATACATAATAAACAGATCGATATGAAAGCAAATGCCTGTATTCTTGCCTTATGTCTGCTTTTCTTCTTTTGTCCGTTCCCGGTGCAGCGGGACAGATACCGCCGGATTTGCAGAAGAATCTCCCTGCTTCCTTTCGCGAAATAAAAAAGGCGACAAAAAAATATGCCGGACTCTGGGGCAGGGATTTGTACGGCGCTATGCTGCTGATTGACCCTCAGACTCGGCGGATTTTTGCCAATGAACCGGATGCGACGCATGTTCTGACGCGTTGCGGCGATATCTATACGGGCATTTTGCCCGACAGCGTGAATTTTGCCAATACCTCGATGGACTGGAACGGGAAAAGATGGGCTATGATTATGCTTCCGCTCCCTCCCGGAAAGCACGACAGGCTGAGCCTGCTGGCTCATGAACTGTTTCATACGGTGCAGCCTTCCCTGGGTTTTGTGCTTCGTGATGCCGACAACCGCCACCTCGATCAAAAGCACGGCAGAGTATATCTGCGCCTGGAGTTGGAAGCGCTGAAAAAGGCTGTCCGGTCTTTGTCGAAAAAGGAGCAGCGGCGGCATCTTTCCCATGCCATGGTGTTCAGGAAATACCGTCACAGCCTGTATGAAGGTTCGCCGACGGCGGAAAATCTCCTGGAGCTGAACGAGGGACTGGCGGAATTTACCGGGGCCGTCGTCAGCGGAAGGAGCGGCAGGCAGGCCGGAGAACATTTGGCTCACAGCATGGATGCCTTTATTTCCCGTCCTACCTTTGTCCGCTCGTTTGCGTATTACACGGTTCCGGCCTACGGCTACCTGCTGTATAAGGAGAATAAGAACTGGAACAGGGAAATTACGGCAGAAACCGGTTTGACGGATTATTTCATCAGGGCTTTTGCTATACAGATACCCCCGGATTTAAAAGAAACGGCAGACAGCCTGTCCGGCGATTACGGCGGGGCGGCCATCCTGCAGGAAGAAACAGAAAGGGAGGAAAAGAACCGGGCGCTCGTTGACGGATACAAGCGCCTGCTTGTCGAACAGCCCCATTTCGAGATACGGTTCGAGCAGATGAGCATTTCCTTCGACCCCGGCAACATTGTACCCTTAGGAGACGAAGGCTCCGTTTACCCCACCCTGCGTGTCTCCGACCGCTGGGGCGTCCTGACTGTCCGCAAGGGCGCGCTGGTGAGCGCCCGCTGGGACAAAGTGTCCATCACAAATCCCGTCCGGACAGAAGGAAGAAGGGTCGAGGGCGACGGATGGCTGCTGGAGCTAACCGAAGGATATGTACCGGAAAAGGATGCGGAAGGCGGGTATCACCTATCATATCGCGGCGGCGGAGGCGACTCTTGAGGTTACTCTTCCACTATCGTCCCGAAATCTTTCCAGGACGGAGAAGATTCGTAGAGGGCTTTTGTGCCGGCAGGGACGTGGAGAGTGAGGGAATCGGCAGACACAGACTCGAAGTTTTCGATGGGAAAGGGCGTGCGCCATCCGGCGGTTACATCCTTCAGGGCGGTGCAGCCGAGAAAAGGGTATTCTCCGATATAGGTGATGCTGCCGGGAAGGGTGACGGACGTCAGGGCGGAGCAATCGTAAAAGGCGCCGGTTCCGACGTGGGTCACGCCGGCGGGAAGGATGACGGAGGTCGGGAGACTGCCTTCAAAGGCGCGCGCTTCGACGACGGTCACGCTGCCGGGCGGGGTGTACCGTTCGCCGGTTTTTCCAGCCGGATATTGAATCAGTTTGCTCCTGTCGTGATTGAACAGGATACCGTCGTCGGAAACATAGGCGGTGTTGCCCTCTTCCACGGTGATGGAGGTCAGGCTACTGCAGGAAGCAAAAGCTCCGGCTCCGATGACGGTCACGCTGCGGGGAACGGTAAAGGCGCCCAGGCTGCGGCAATAGGCAAAGGCGGACGCTTCGATGCGGGTCAGGCTGCCGGGAAGGGTGACGGATGTCAGGGCGGAGCAAACGGAAAAGGCTCCTTTCCCAATACCGGTGATACCGTCGAGAAGGGTGATGGAGGTCAGGCCGGAGGTGGTAAAAGCCCCTTCTCCGATGTGGGTCAGGCTGCCGGGAAGGGTGACGGACGTCAGGGCGCGGCAACAGTCAAAGGCCTGCGTTCCGATACGGGTCAGGCCGTCGGGAAAGGTGACGGACGCCAAGTGGCTGCAATAGTAAAAAGCGAACGCTTCGATGCAGGTCAGACTGCCGGGAAGGGTGACGGAGGTCAGAGCGGAGCAAGCGGAGAAGGCTTTTTCTCCGATACAGGTGATACCGTCAAGAAGGATGACGGATGTCAGGGTGTTGCATGAGGAAAACGCTCCCTCACCCATCGTCTTCACGCTGCCGGGAACGGTGAGCGATGTGAGAGCGTCGCAATCCTTAAAAGCCTCTTTCCCGATAGCGGTCAGCCCGTCGGGAAGGGAGACGGACTCCATCCATTCGCAAAACATAAAGGCCTCGTCTCCGATACGGGTCACGCCGTCTTCTATGACGACGGCGAGGATGCTTTCGCGGTACGGCTGCCAGGGACTGCCGGAATCATAATCCGGCAGAAGGCTCGCATTGTCCTCATAATCCGGCATGGCGCCCGTGCCGCTGACGGTAAGCGTACCGTCGGATAAAGTCCAGGAGAGTTCGCCCACCGTTCCGCTTTGCGCCAAAGTAACGACAGGAATCAGATATACAATAAAGAGAAAAATGAAACGTGTCATGATGTATAGTATTAATAGTATGAAAAACCGTGCAAATATAGAGGGAAAAATCGCCCGTTTGAACAGTGCTGACGCATCTTATAATATGAAAAGTCCTGTGAGTTATTTTTCGAATTTAATAGATCCCCGTGTTGAACGCAGGCGCGAGCATGATTTGGAAGACATTTTGTTTATCGCCATCGCTTTGTTTTTCTGTGGAGTAACGAGTTGGTATGATATGGAAGAGTTCGGCAAGGCCAAAGCGGAATGCTTGAAAACATTCCTGCGTCTGCCGGGCGGTATCCCTTCCCATGATACGTTTAACCGGGTTTTCTCTGCTTTGGAA
>JAISMW010000029.1 GCA_031276545.1 Tannerellaceae bacterium | reverse complement strand
AGGGGTTAGCTTATTCAGCGAAATGATTTAAACAACTATTAAAATTAGGAGGATTTAATGAAAGACGCAAAGTCATTTGAGATTTCCAGACAACTTGTCATGGAAGCATACAAGAGGGTGAAAGCCAATCGTGGGACTGCCGGTGTGGATAATGTATCCATTGCAGATTTTGAGAGCGATCTCAAAGGGAATCTGTATAAGATATGGAACCGCATGAGTTCGGGAAGTTATCTTCCTCCCGCTGTGAAGCTTGTCGAAATTCCTAAATCAAACGGAAAGAAACGTCCTCTCGGCACAACGGTGGGAGACCGTATCGCTCAAATGGTAGTTGTAATGACTGTCGAGCCCGGCATTAGAACCCCATTTTCATGAGGATTCCTATGCCTATCGTCCGAACAGGTCAGCACTTGATGCAGTGGCAAAAGCGAAAGAATGCTGCTATACAGTCCATTGGATGTTAGACATGGATATCAAAGGATTCTTCGATAATATAGACTACGATATCAAACGTTGGTTGTCCGTTCCTTATCAGTTGAAGGATGGAACACAGGAAGAAAGGACTAAAGGCGTGCCGCAAGGCTCGGTTGTCGGTCCGATACTGGCAAATCTGTTTCTGCATTATGTATTTGACGAATGGATAAAGAGAAACTACTCTGACATTTCATTTGAAAGATACGCCGATGATACGATATGCCACTGTGTAAGTTTGAAACAGGCAGAGTTTATCAAACGAGCCATCAGGAAACGGTTTGCCGAATGCAAGTTGGAAGTCAACGAAGAAAAGACGAAGATTGTTTATTGCAAGAAGAATCATCGTGATATCCCCTATGAGTACATACAATTTAATTTTCCGGGTTATACATTCAGACCGGACGCTTGATAGATGCACACGGAGAGGTTTTCCTTAATTTTTCTCCCGCAATCAGTAAGAAAGCGAGGACGAAGATATGGGAAGCTATCCAAAACTGGAATTCGAACCATTGGGTTCCAATGGAATTAGCGGATATAGCGAAAGAAATCAACCCCGTCATTCAAGGGTGGATTAACTACTATGGGCAACACAATCCCACAGTATTGAAGCAAGTTCTTCAACATGTCAATGACAGGCTTGTTCGTTGGGGTAGAAGGAAATTCAAAGGTTTGAGAAAACGCAAGACCGAGACTGTACATCGGTTAGGAGATATTGCATTGCAGAAACCTAACTTATTTGCGCATTGGTCTTGGGGAGTCAAACCTACTGGCAGTGAAAGAAATCGGAAACGAAAGTAAGGTACTAAGCAGTTTGACCGAATAAGAAGAGCCGTATGAGAGGAGACTTTCACGTACGGTTCTGTGAGAGGTTTAGGGTGAAATTCCCTTTGCCTACTCGATCTACGTTGGGCTGCGCAAAACCCACACGCAACATGTTTTACCGGCCATTGCGTACAATCTGAAGAGATCCCCAGGGCTAATTGCTCACAATATGCTGAAAACCAAATAATAAGAGGCCGAATAAGCCCCTTCCGGACGGCTTGTACCGGGAAAAGGGAAAGTTTAGTCCTTAATAAAGAACTTTATTCCCGAAAAAATGTTGGGAAAGCGAGTTGTTTTTAAGGGAACGCTGGTGATGATGCGTTTTGCAAAGCTCTCGCAAGGTTTATCCTGAAGGTGGCTTCTGAAGCCGCGAATAACATAAAAATTTCCGTACCTTTGGGCCTTCTAACATGCGTATAATCAATAAACATCATGCAGAAACCATCTATACCTAAAGGAACCAGAGACTTTTCGCCGGAAGAAATGGCGAAACGCAATTATGTGTTTAATACCATTCGGGAGGTGTATCACCTTTATGGCTACCAGCAGATAGAAACGCCTGCTATGGAAAATCTTTCTACCTTAATGGGGAAATATGGAGAAGAAGGGGATAAGTTGCTGTTCAAGATATTAAACTCAGGCGACTGCTTCGACAGCATAACAGATGCGGAGTTGCAGGAACGCAATCCTGCGAAATTTGCAATGAAAGCTTGCGAGAAAGGTTTGCGTTACGACCTGACGGTGCCCTTTGCCCGCTATGTGGTGCAACATCGCAACAACATCAGTTTTCCTTTCAAACGCTATCAGATACAGCCGGTTTGGCGTGCCGACCGTCCTCAGAAAGGGCGCTACCGCGAGTTTTTCCAGTGCGATGCCGACGTCGTAGGCTCGGATTCGCTGATGAATGAAGTGGAACTGATACAAATAATGGACGAGGTATTTCGCCGTTTCGGCCTTCGGGTAAGTATAAGGATGAACAACCGGAAAATCCTTTCCGGTATTGCCGAAATCATACAGGAGGCCGAAAAAATTGTAGATATAACGGTTGCTATCGACAAATTAGATAAGATAGGGCAGGCTAATGTGAATGAAGAACTCCGTTCGAAAGGCTTGCAGGAACAGGCAATCGAGCGTTTGCAACCCATTATCGGGCTAAGCGGGACAAACCAAGAAAAGCTGGGAGCGCTGAAGCGTATACTGGCTGCTTCCACCACCGGACTGACAGGGGTGTCGGAGCTGGAGTTTATCCTGAATCATTTGGCTTATACCGAATTGAATGCGTCTCTGGAGCTGGACCTCACCTTGGCGCGTGGACTGAATTACTATACCGGCGCCATCTTCGAGGTAAAAGCGCTGGACGCAGAAACAGGAAGTATTACCGGTGGCGGACGATATGACAATCTGACCGGCATATTCGGGATGGAGGGCGTATCGGGTGTAGGCATCTCATTCGGAGCCGACCGCATTTTCGACGTATTGAACCAGTTAAACCTCTATCCCGCCGGTTCGCTGCAGACCACGCAAGTATTGTTCGTTCATTTCGGAGAGAGCGAAGTACCCTTTTTGTTTCCTTTGCTGGCGCGGGTGCGTGCTGCCGGTATTAGTGCCGAACTTTATCCTGAAGCCGCGAAAATAAAAAAGCAAATGAGCTACGCCGATGCGAAGAACATACCTTACGTTGTTCTTGCAGGAGAAAATGAAATGGCGGAAGGTAAGGTGAACCTGAGAAACATGTCGAATGGGGAACAGGTTTTATTGACGCCGGACGAACTGGTCGCATATTTTTAATCTTGTTGCGTGCCTGATACTGTCAAAAGGTGTCTGTCCTGTCAGGGAAAAAAGAGACATCCTGTCAGTTTTGTGCGAATGGCATAGAATTCGCAATGTGATAAGCAAATCAATATAGCATTTATAATTACTAACATTTTAAAACGATAACAAGGATATGAACATTAAGCCATTAGCAGACAGGGTGCTGATTCAACCCGCTGCAGCAGAAGAAAAAACGGTGACTGGAATCATTATTCCGGATTCAGCAAAAGAAAAACCTCTGAAAGGGGAAGTGATTGCTGTCGGTAACGGAACAAAAGATGAAGAGATGGTGCTAAAACAAGGTGACCTTGTTTTGTATGGCAAATATGCCGGAACGGAAATTGAATTGGATGGTGCAAAGTATCTCATCATGCGCCAGTCTGATATTTTAGCTATTATTTAATTATAAACACGATAAAAATCTTAATCATTATGGCAAAAGAAATTAAATTCAATATGGAAGCCCGCGACCTTTTGAAAAAAGGTGTGGATGAATTGGCTAATGCAGTGAAAATTACGCTTGGCCCTAAGGGTCGTAACGTGATTATCGAAAAGAAATTCGGCGCTCCCCAAATCACGAAAGACGGTGTAACGGTGGCAAAAGAAATAGAATTGTCCTGTCCCTATGAAAATATGGGCGCCCAGTTAGTGAAAGAAGTTGCGTCTAAAACCAACGACAATGCCGGAGACGGAACAACCACCGCTACCGTATTGGCACAATCTATCATCGGAGTGGGTCTGAAGAATGTGACAGCCGGAGCAAATCCGATGGATCTGAAGCGTGGAATCGACAAAGCTGTTGCGAAAGTGATAGCACATATTGCTTCGCAGGCGGAAGCCGTAGGCGATAGCCTTGAAAAGATAGAAAACGTAGCGAAAATATCAGCGAATGGCGACGAAAGCATCGGTAAACTGATTGCTGAAGCCATGAAGAAGGTCAAAACAGAAGGCGTTATCACCGTAGAAGAAGCCAAAGGGATCGAAACAACGGTTGATGTAGTAGAAGGTATGCAGTTCGACCGGGGTTATATCTCGGCCTATTTTGCGACGGATATGGAAAAAATGGAAGCCAACTTGGAAAATCCTTATATTCTGATTTACGACAAGAAAATATCCGTCCTGAAAGAGTTACTCCCTATCCTCGAACAGACTGTACAGACCGGCCGGCCATTGCTGATTATAGCCGAAGATATCGACAGTGAAGCATTGGCAACGTTGGTAGTAAACCGTTTACGCGGTTCTTTGAAGATATGTGCCGTGAAAGCTCCGGGCTTCGGCGACCGTCGCAAGGCTATGCTGGAAGATATTGCCATTTTGACAGGCGGCACAGTCATTTCGGAAGAAACAGGCATGAAATTGGAAGGCGCCACGCTGGAAATGCTGGGCAATGCAGAAAAAGTAGTTGTGAACAAAGATAATACAACGATTGTTGACGGATCCGGCAATAAAGAAGCCATCCATGCCCGCATCGGACAGTTGAAGTCTCAAATCGAAACGACGACTTCCGATTACGACAGAGAAAAACTGCAGGAACGTCTGGCTAAACTCTCAGGCGGTGTAGCTGTCCTCTATGTAGGCGCTCCTTCTGAAGTGGAAATGAAAGAAAAGAAAGACCGCGTGAACGATGCGCTGAGTGCTACCCGTGCAGCCATCGAAGAAGGAACCGTTCCCGGTGGTGGTGTAGCCTACATTCGTGCCATCAGTGCATTGGAAGGCCTGAAGGGAGAAAACGAAGATGAAACGACCGGTATCGAAATCGTGAAACGTGCGATAGAAGAACCGCTTCGCCAAATTGTGGTCAATTCGGGAAAAGAAGGTGCCGTCATCGTGCAGAAAGTAAAAGAAGGCAAAGGCGACTTCGGATACAATGCACGTACCGATGTGTACGAAAATCTCTGTAAAACAGGCGTTATAGACCCAGCTAAAGTAACCCGTGTAGCTTTGGAAAATGCGGCTTCCATTGCCGGAATGTTCCTCACTACCGAATGTGTAATTGCCGAAAAGAAAGAAGAAACGCCGGCTGCGCCGATGAATCCCGGTATGGGTGGCGGCATGGGCGGCATGATGTGATAGAATACTTGAACAACTCTCATGAAAAGCGGAATATGTTTATATTCCGCTTTTTTTTGGAGCATAATGGGTTTGTGTCTATATTTACGGTCAAATTGGAAGAATGCAACAATACACGGAAGTTGAACTTGTAGAGCGTTTACGTAATCCATCTACTCTGAGAGACGCATTTGCGCAGGTAGTTAGTTTATACGGTGAGAAGTTGTATTGGCAAATACGCAAAATGGTTTTAAATCATGATGATGCAAACGACTTACTGCAGAATACTTTTTTGAAAGCGTGGACGAATATCGATTGTTTTAGAGGTGATGCCAAATTATCAACCTGGCTGTACAAGATAGCCATTAATGAATGCATCACGTTTCTGAATCGTCAACGCAGTGTATACAATGTTCCCATGAATGATTCCGATGTATTTTTGCTCGAACGTCTGAAAGGAGATGTGTACTTCGATGGGGATAATGCACAAATGAAGTTGCAGGAAGCGATTCTTTTACTGCCCGAAAAACAAAGACTGGTGTTTCAGATGAAATACTTTGATGAAATGAAATATGAAGAAATGTCAGATATTCTGGGCACCTCGGTAGGAGCGTTGAAAGCCTCTTACCATCATGCGGTAAAAAAAGTGGAAGAATTTTTGACAAAAGATCTTTAAACCTTTCCGTCTATTGAAAGTCAAACAAAATATAAAATACAACGACGTAATGAAAAAAGAAGCACAAGACCAGGATTGCTTAAGAATGAAAAGTTCTTTTGTCGTGCCGGAAGGTTATCTGGAAGGTCTTACCTCGCAGATTATGAGCCGGCTTCCTGAGAAATCATTGAGCGCCCCCCCACGGGTTACAATGATGGAGTATTTGCGTCCGTGGCTATACTTAACTGCTGTTTTTGCCGGATTGGGACTGTTTATCAATTTATTGGTTGGCAGAAACGATTTAGGGAAGAATGTGGCCGCCGATTCATTGTTTGTTCAAACAACTGTTCCGGCGGAAACACATTCCGTGATGTGGACGGATGACGATGCTGAGTATTTGGAGTATCTGGAGACCCAGTATGTGGGTTATATTTTGGCAGAGGAAATGAGCAATTATGAATAGAATGAAAATAGAATAATGCTTTTAGCATATTTTTGTAATTTTTTATATATGGGTAAAATTTTTGTTGTTATATTTGGGGCGTTATTGGTGTTGTCTCCAGTGGGGGTATCAGCCCAAGACAGGTCGGACAGACATTTTGACAGAGAATCGTTTCTGGTTAAAAGAAGTGCTTTTATTACTGCCGAACTTGCTCTTACATCACAAGAGGCTGATCTGTTTATTCCTCTTTTGGATGAGTTGCAGCAGAAGAAATACGAGGCAGGCCACAAATGCCGGAAACTTTCTAAAGAAATAAAACAGAAGAAAAATCCTAACGATGCCGATTACTTAATTACGATAGATGAATGTTTGGAGGTGGGGGTTAAGGAAGCAGCGCTAGAAAAAGAATATTACGAGAAATTCAAGAAAATTTTGTCGCCCGGAAAGCTTTATAAATATAAAGAGGTGGAATATAGATTTGCGAGAGAGTTTGTAAGAAATTCGGGAAGACAGGATGGAGTAAGAAGAAAAGACAATAAGGATAAATAGAATATCATTATTTGTGTTTTTTGTTTAGATTTAGTTTTGGCGTTTAAGTTAAGGGAGGGGTGGCGACGTGATGTCGGTTCCCCTTTTGTTGTGCGCCATGCGTGATTTTATGGAAGGAGTGATTTTTTGCCGTATACTAAAAAGGCAGGGTAGTACGTTTAATACAAAGTATGAAAGTAGCGAAATAGAAAATGACACAAGCACATATAAACAAATATATTTATATTCTGTTCCTGTTTGCCTTAACCTTTGGTATTCTGTTGTATAATTTTATCGGAATGGTGTTCAAGTTTGACTATACGGATGAGCTTTTCGCCTTGTTTCTTTTCGTGCTTTTCATTGTCTATCTGTTCCGGACAAAAGACTGGGAGATGAATAAGGCTTTTCTGGTGACCTTCGGCATATTTTTCTTCTATCTCTGTTATTCGTCGTTTATCCATAGCAATACGCAAGCGGGTATATGGACGGATTTTTTTATTCAGATAAAATCCTATTTGGCTTTTTTCTGCGTTTATTCCATGGCTCCCAGGCTCGACGAACATCAAAAAGCCGTGCTGAAGTCGCTTGCGCTTATTTATTGGGGAGGGTTGCTGGTCATCGGCATTTCGAGTCTGTTTAATCCGGATATGATGAAGTTGACAATGTCTCACCCCACCTATTATGCCTCAGCCGTAACCTGCACTTCCCTCTGCTATTTCTATTGCACTCGGTTTACAAACCTGGACAAACTGACTTTTTTGTTACTGCTCTCTATTGGTATCTTCTCGGGACGTTCCAAGTTTTACGGTTTTTATGCCCTGTCTGTTTTCGTTATATTGTTTTTTTTAAACACTAAACAGATTAAGTGGAATATACGCAATATACTGATTCTTGTATGTATGTTTGCTGTCGTCATACTCGTTGCCTGGCAGAAGATATCTTTTTATTTTTATCAGGCAGTGACCGAAGAGGTTGATAAAGATATGATAGCCAGGTATGTATTATACGCCACTGCTCCGGATATACTTCTGGATTATTTTCCTTTCGGCAGCGGGTTTGCCAGCTATGCGACGTATGCATCCGGCGCGTATTATTCTCCTGTTTATACCGATTACGGAATTGATATGGTTTGGGGACTAAGCAAGAGTTATTACAGTTTTGTGGCCGATACGTATTATCCTTCGCTGGTACAGTTTGGAGCAGTCGGCATTATTCTTTATCTTTTGTTTTGGCTTTATCTTTTCAGGAAGGCGTACTTCTTTTTTCGGAAAACTCAAAACCGTCCGTTTTTTATTATCATCACGTTAATAATTGCTTATCTGGCAATAGAAGGGACGACTGATTCTACCTTTATATCCAACAGAGGCTTTTTTGTTATGATGTTGCTGGGAATCGTTCTTGCTGATATGAAGTGGCAATATCAGGAATTGAAATAAAACGCCCCACCTCCGGAACGCCAGAGGTGGAGCGGGTATTCGATTATTTATTCCACACACGGGGTGCGGGAACGCGGGGTAAGGGTTTACGTTCTTTCAATTCTTTCACTACTTCTTGGATAGCTCTTTCCAATTGTTGGTCTTCTCCGTTCCATTCTTTAATAGGGTCGTTGTCAACCAGGATATCCGGATCTACACCATGATTCTCAATAATCCATTCTCCGGTTTTCGGATCGTAACTGGTGAAGAAGGGAACACGCAAATCCGTACCGTCAATAAAAGGCAGAGAACCGCTGATGCCTACGATACCTCCCCAAGTGCGTGTGCCAATCAGCTTACCCAGTCCCAGCGCACGAAATCCCCAGGGGAACAGATCGCCGTCCGAAGCGGAATATTTATTGATGAGACATACTTTAGGGCCTACCTGTACCGCATCCGGTATTTTCCCGATACGCGAGGAGCCCCGCGACATGGTCAGCCGGTAAGGCTCGCGTGCCAAGCGTTCCAATATCATGGGGGATACGTTTCCGCCTCCGTTTGCACGGTCGTCGATAATCAACCCTTCCTTATCCAATTGAGGATAAAAATAACGCGCAAATTCGTTCAGTCCTTCCACGCCCATATCGGGGATATAGATATAGCCTACTTTCCCGCCGGTTGCTTTTTCTACTTTCCGTATGTTCTCCTGTACCCAATTATAATGATAGAGAGAATACTCTTCTTCCAGTGGATTGATAACCACCTTGCGGGCGCCCGCGATCTGAGGTTGGGTGTTCAGCAACAACTCTGTGGGTACACCGGCCTTGCCTACCAGCAATGCATACATATCGTTTACACTGTTGGCCGGCACTCCGTCGATGGCTACAATATATTCACCCGCTTTTGCTTCTATACCGGATTCGGTAAGGGGCGATCGGAGGTCTGCGCTCCAGGAGGCGCCGGGCAGTATTTTTGTCAGCCGGAAAAAGCCGCTACCTGCATCACGTGCGATCTCGGCGCCAAGCAGACCTGTGCGTATGCGTTCCGCACGATTCATTTCTCCGGGGGTAATATAAGCGTGACCGCAGTTTAGTTCGGCAATCATCTCACCTATCACATAATTGAGGTCCAAGCGGTTTTTTACATGGGGTACAAGCACTTCATACTTTTGCTTCATCGCTTTCCAGTCCACGCCGTGCATATTTTCTACATAGAATCCATCCCGCATGGCACGCCACCCTTCATTGAATATTTGCATCCATTCTTTCGGGTAGTCGGTCGTGATTTTCATGTGTGCGAGATTGACCTCATCTTTCAGTTCCGTTTTGCCGGAAGGTATGTCGGCCACATACACTGTTTTTCCTTTTCTGAAGAGCGCCTTTTTGCGACCCGGCTCTACGGTCATCACGGCCTGGGCTATTTCTTCCTCTTTTTGCTTTTTCAGGTCATAAAGCCTGGTACTCCCCCCATTTACGGTGTAATATATTTTTTCACCGCCGGAATAGAAGTTCCGGTAAGCTCCCGGTGTTAATGGCAGTTTGATTATACGCTCTGTAATCCCTTCCGGGTCGAACACGACGGTACTGTCTTTCTTGTCTTCCGTTCTTTTTGCGAAAGTTGCATCGGCATCCTTGGGAAGGAAGGGCGAAGGTGTGTCTTTCGACAGCAACGCCAGATATACTCCGTTCATATCGTCATATACATGATTCCATTCCGTCGCGCCATAAACAGGTTTGAAATCGCGTGCGGAAGAAAAGATGAGGTATTTCCCGTCCGTACTGAATACCGGTGAGTTGGATTCGTACCATTTATCTGTAACGGGGTATTCTTTTTTCGAATCAATATGGTATACATAAACAATTGAAAAATCGTTTTCGGCGATACGGGAATAAGTCAGCCACCGGTTGTCGGGCGAGAAGGAAACTCCCCGTATTTCACTGACAGGGTCCTGCCATACCACTGTGGCTTTGCGCGCAGGCACATCCAGCAGCATGATCCGGTTTTTCCTGTCCGTATAGACAATCTGCCGTGCATCCGGGCTCCATTTAAAGGCGCGGATATAGGAATCGTTGTTTCGGGTAAGCTGTTTTGCTTCTCCTCCATTGGCATCCTGCAGATACAATTCCGTTTCTCCTGTTGCATCGGAAATATAGGCGATGTATTTCCCGTCTGGCGACCATTGCGCGTTACGTTCATGTGCCCCCGGCGTCCGGGAGATGTTTTTGGTAACGCCTTTTTCGGCCGGCAGATTAAAGACCTCCCCGCGAGCGGTAACGGTCAGACGTTCGCCGTTGGGAGAAAGACTTGCGTCGGAAAGGTATTGAGCGCCGTCTTTTATCTCGCTCCGGGCATAGATGTTGTCTGATGAAAGCGTGACAGGAATTTTTTGAGGCGTGCGTGTGGCAGCGTCTATTTTATACAGGTAGCCGCCATTCTCGAACACAATGATATCCCCGTGTACGCTTGGAAACTTCACGTCGTATTCCGTAAAGCTGGTCACTTTTTCCGTTTGTTTCGTAAGGGTATTAAAGGCGAATATATTCATCGTACGGTCCCGGTCGGAAATAAAAAAGATATATTCGCCCACCCACATCGGCATAATATCCTGTGCTTCGTGGTTCGTAATGTTTTCTACCGATTGTTTGGCCGGGTCGTACACCCATATATCGTCGGCCATTCCGCCTTTGTAATATTTCCATGTACGAAATTCACGCATGACGCGGTTGTAAGCCAATCGTTTTCCATCCGGAGAATAACTGCAAAAGCCCCCTTCCGGCAAGGGAATCGCTTCCGACAGTCCACCCTCTTTATGGACGGTGTACAGACGTCCTTCGAATCCGCTGCCGATACGGTTGCGATACACGATGCTTTTTCCGTCGGGCGTCCAGGTCATCACTATATTGTTAGGCCCCATGCGGTCGCCCAGGTCGTCCCGTCTGTTGGTCGCAGTATAAGTAAGCCTAAGCGGCTCTCCTCCGGCGAGTGGAACCGTATAGACTTCCGTATTACCGTCATACTGTCCGGTAAATGCGACGGTTTTCCCGTCGGGAGAAAAACGGGGGAACATTTCGTATCCGGTATGCGAAGTCAGGCGTGCGGCCTCGCCCCCGCCGAGCGGCGCTTTATATAAATCGCCGGCATACGAGAACACAATCTCGCTGCCATTCGTTGCCGGAAAGCGCAACAGCCGTGCCTCATTTTCCGCATGTGCAGGGGAAAAGATCCCGACACACAGCCACAGGGTGTGAATAAGTGTCTTATACATACGCTTCGTTCAAACTATTATAATACCTGAACGCCTTCGCTTCCGGCCTGTTCTTCTGTCGAAGGGGTAATCAGCTTATATCCTTTTCCGTGAATATTGATAATCTCGATACCCGCATCATCTTTCAGGAGTTTACGCAGCTTGGTGATATACACATCCATACTTCTTGCATTGAAGTAATTGTCGTCTACCCAAATGGTCTTCAGCGCATAATTGCGTTCCAGGATTTCATTCGCATGTGCACAGAGCAGGCTCAGCAATTCACATTCCTTGGTGGTCAGTTTGGTCACTTTCGAGCCGATGGCAAGGGTTTGCTTCTGTGTATCGAACAGGAAATTCCCCAACTTATAGAAAGGAACATCTTTCAGTTTTTTCCCTTTTACCCGGCGCAGAATGGCTTCGATGCGGAGCAGCAACTCTTCCATGCTGAACGGTTTGGTCAGATAATCATCGGCTCCAATCCTGAACCCTTCCAGAATATCTTCCTTCATTGTTTTTGCCGTAAGGAAGATGATGGGGATATCGGGATTGACGGAACGTATTTCCTGTGCAAGTGCAAACCCGTCTTTTTTCGGCATCATCACATCCAGTACGCAAAGGTCGTATTTACCTTTCGTAAAACCTTTGTAACCCGCTTCTCCGTCGGAGAATAAATCCGTAACATAACCTTTGGCCTGGAGGTATTCCCTCAACAGCATTCCGAGGTTTTCATCGTCTTCGCAAAATAAAATTCTAAGCTTCTCTTCCATAATTATTTTTTTATAAGAGGTAAAGTAATAATGAATTTCGTTCCCACATTGCCGGAGCCATTTTCGGCGCGTATACTGCCGTCATGGTCTTCCACAATTTTGTGCACGTAGGCCAGCCCCAGTCCGAAGCCTTTTACGTCGTGCACGTTGCCGGTCGGTACGCGGAAAAAGCGATCGAACACCTTTTTGAGGTATTCTTTCTTTATTCCGATGCCATTGTCTTCCACTGATATGAGCAGTTTCCCGTTTTCGTTCCACGTGCGTGCCATCAGTTTCAGGGGGATTTCCCTCCGGCGATATTTTACGGCATTGTCCATCAGATTGAACAGCACGTTGGTCAGGTGCATCTCGTCTACGTAGATAGTCGATTTCTCGGCCTTTAAATCAATATCGATTGTCCCTTCATATTTTTCTACTTTCAGTGCGAACGTATTGGCTATGCCGGCAAGCAAGTCGTTCGCATCTATTTCCTTTAATTTAAGGGTAGCCCGCTGACGTTCAAACAGGGACATTTGCAATACTTTTTCTACCAGGAAACCCAATCGCTTGGTCTCATCGTTGATAACTCCCGATATATGCCTGAATACATCGGGGCTTTTGGTAATATCGGAATCCTTCAGCATTTGAGCAGCCAGGGAGATGGTAGAGACCGGCGTCTTCAGTTCATGTGTCATATTATTGATGAAGTCATTCTTCATCTCGGATAACTTCTTCTGACGGAAAACAATGTACATCGTGAAGATAAAAGTCACCAGAAGCATGAGCGAGAATATCACCGAGGGGATAATAAAGGTCACTTCACTGAAAATATAATTCTGCTTGGTAGGGAAAAATACTTTAATATAGTTTTGTTTCGACGGAGGATCGTGCGGGAACAGTACGCCTGTCTGCACATCCGAGGCAAGGGGCTGCTTCGTTACCTCTCCGCTTTGATAAACGGTTTGCCCGTCTTTGTCCACCACCGAAAAGACGTACGGCAGGTTCAGGCCGCTGTTGATAAATTCCGTTTTCAGGTAATTGTTCAGCAGTTTAAAGTCCACACGCTCTTCTATGGGTTTCAGATTGGACGTGTTCTGCATACTCATCAGTACTTCGTGCATCAGGGCGCGGTTGTACAGGTAGCGGCGTTTATAGGTATCGTAATATTCCTTCGAGGTGCTGACGATATTGTTTGACGAAGGTTTTTTCAGCAGAGACGACAGCGGGCGCTGTGTCTTCGTATTCGTAAAACTTTGCAGTTCTATCCTCCCCTGTACGGAGCCGGGTGTAGCCGAATGGGACATCTCAAACCGGAAATGCTCCTCTATATCCGGTATCTCGGTGGTATTTTGGGACGAGTAGTTGCGCAGGTCGCGGCTGATGTCTTCTTCTATGTATTTGCGTGTTTCTTCCAGTTCAAGATTTCTGGACACCTGAAGGAGGCATTTTTTTACCGTTTCGTTGAAGTGCTCGCTTCGGGTTCTGAGTATCTCGCCTACATACGTTACCTGTAGATAAAGCAAACCGGCAAAAGCAAATGCCAGAACGATCGCCAATAACCAAATGGTAGATTTCCTCATATCGAACTAAACCTCAGCGTATGGCCACTTTCCGAACGGTTTCATCTATGCGGATGATATAATATCCTTTCGCAAGATTCACTACATATTCACCGCATGGCTGTTTTATCTCTATTTCCGCCACTTTGAGACCTACCACGCTGTATACTTCAAGCCGGCTGCCTGTCGGAGCATGGAGAACCTTAATGCGGTTGTCCACGGCTACGACTTCTATGGCCGGGCGCGGCGCAGGCTTTTTGGCCGCGGCGGGAGGCGTATGGGGCTGTTGGGCAAACGAAGCGAACGACGTGACGGCCGCCAGGATTACTACTCCCAAAAAACTGCGTACAATGCTCATACCTTTTCTCCTTTCTCTTTTTCCCACTGTTTGTTCTGTTTAAGACGACGAATCCGGATGTAGCGCAGCAGCAGAATGGCAATCAGCGTAGCTCCTATCGTCAGGAAATAGGCCGGATAGTCCGGCTCAGGCTTCTTCCCCGGCCATCCGATTACACTCATTACCAAAAGATAAATCAACAATAAGCCACTGATGATATTTATATTCCTCATAATAACCCGTATTTTAAATGCAAAATTATCCGGTGCACAAATATAATCTTTTTTTCTGAAAACAGCCTGAGCAGATGTGTAATATCAGGGAACAAGGTTTTTGCGACAGCAGAAATCAGGTTTTCTACCGGCAATGCACTATGCCGGGACTTCGTCAAATGATTTGGTACCGGCAATGCGCTATGCCGAGCCTTCGTCAAATGATTTTCTACCGGCAATGCACTATGCCGAGCCTTCGTCAAATGATTTTGTACCGGCAATGCACTATGCCGAGCCTTCGTCAAATGATTTAGTACCGGCAATGCACTATGCCGAGCCTTCGTCAAATGATTTGGCGCCGGCAATGCAATAGGTTTTGCTTCCGTCAAATGATTTGGCGTCGGCAATGCAATAGGTTTGGCTTCCGTCAAATGATTTACTATCGGCAATGCAATAGGTTTGGCTTCCGTCAAATGATTTGGTGCCGGCAATGCAATAGGTTTGGCTTCCGTCAAATGATTTGGTGTCGGCAATGCAATAAGTTTGGCTTCCGTCAAATGATTTACTATCGGCAATGCAATATGCCGACCGTAAATCATTCGACGAAGTATCGGCGTCGCAATATGCCGGCGCCGGATCATCGGACGAAGTCCCAAAACCCTCCATCCCCATGTTCCGTCCGGAGAACGCCAAGCCGTAACGTTCAAGCTTCAACGGGGCAAAAGATGTCGCATTTCGTGAAATGCGACATCTTTTGCGTCTCCATCTTCTACTTTTAGCCCGCTGATACGTTCGTTTTCGGTGAAAACAGTAAAGGGACAGCAAACTGCACATTCTTGAAGTAACATAATTTTCAAATTTCTTACACAACAACCATGTTTACAAAAACAAGCAATCAATCAATTCGCGGCAGCCGGATATACGCCGGCCTTGCCGCCACCGCGCGCCGGCGATGGGCGGCGTGCCTCCTCGTCCTCGCCGCTCTTCTCCCGGGCGGCGCAACGTTCGCACAGGTAACCGATGTATATGTATTCCTCAAGAACGGCCATGTCGGATATTTAGACAACGGGAGAGACGGTATAGCCGATAGCTGGAAAACCTTCCCCGGCGGCAAGTCGTTCGGCGCCTCCTTCGGCGGTTATTTCAACGAAGCCCTCGGCCCCTCTATAGACTGGACGGAATTAGTGGTCGAAAACAATGCCGCCCGACACATCACGCGCGACCGCAATGTTGTTTTCCTCGCCGCCAGCTTCCATTCCCGCGCGGAGCGCGACAGCTTCATGGAAGACGGGCGGCCGTGGAAGGATGTGAACAAATATCGCGGACGGTTGCTGCACCACAAGGCGAGGTTCGGCTATCCGTGGGACGAAAACGTCTATTTGATGACCATCCAATCGGAGCAGCTCCCCCTTCACACAGGTGAAGATGGTATGCCGCACGTAAACGACGGTTATGTGGTGATCGAAGAATTCGACAGGGTGAAAAACCTGCTCTCGGTCGAGGTCTCGCTCGAAAAGCCCATCGAACTGGAGATTGACCCCGCCGGCGGATACCGCTACTCGAACGACAAGAACGCAATCCGGGTAGTCTATCGGAACGCGGCGCCTTACCCCATCCGCGTACAGGTCGCGCCGCCCTGCATCGACTACGCCTTTCCCGCAAGAAGAGTGACGTGGCCGGAGATGAATTACCCCACAACCGAGAAGTATTGGAGAATCGACTTCAACGGGCTGACGAGCAATTTAGGTCCGAATGACGACTATCAGAGCTACGGCAACTATGACTATCCCGAAGGCGACGCCGAGTTTAAAAATTCCGTGTTCGAGATGATAGGCGAGGTAGACTATGAGTACAAGGATTCGATCGGTCGCACAATCTATCCGCGGGGCGCCGTGTTGAATATTCCGCCCAACGGCAGCGCTTACGTGAACTGGCCGATGAATACCGCAGGCGCCACGATGGGTCTGCCGAAACCCACCAACCTGGGCGTCTCGTTTCAGGTGATGGCGCCGGCCGTCCTCAATACCACCCTCGAGTCGAACGAGATCCTCGAACTGCGCTCCCGCTACTTCCAGCTCGAAGGCGTCGGCAAGCAGTTCGCCTTCTTCGGCGCTTACCCCACCGTCCTGCCGGTAACGCCGGAAACTGCGGGCACAGGGCGAACCATCTATGCCTCCATCCTCAATATAGGCAAGCTCGCCGACAACATTACACTTCAACGGATAAAGCCGGACGGCTCTACGGAAGAAACATCCTTCGCAAAGCCTACCCAGGACAGCGAAGGGCGCTACCCCATCGACCTGACCGCCGCGCTGAACACGCTGAGCAACGGCCAGCCGACGAACTACCCCGGCAAATACCGCCTGGTATTTCAGGAAAAGGTCGGAGATGTATCAGGCGCAACCTACAATTTCGACTTCGAACTGGAATACAACGTCGCAGCCGTAGACCCGGACGCCTTTGCCACACGCCTCGTAGTAGTGCAAGACCCGTCGGACAACAAACTGTCCATGACCACCTACGAACCGTCGCGCCTCAACAAAGACCATATCCTCATGACCCTCACCGGTACGATGACGAAGGAAAACACCAACGACGACAACATCATCCAATACCGGATAGGAACCCAGTCCCTTATCAACGGCCTGCTGAAATTCATCCACACCGATGGCGGCACAGACAATGTGGCGACCATCACCTGGAACATCGGCGACGGTACCATCCTGCTGGCAACAGAGGCCAACGACCGGATAGGCCTCAATGCCTACGACACGCGCGTCATCAGCGCCACCGGCAGCGAAGCAATCACCGTCTCGTTAGACGGCACGAAACGCTACACCAGCTCCTACGCAAAGGCCGGCGAATCGTCGGGCGAGCGAATCATCCTCACAGGCGGGAAGCTGAGTACTAAAGTCGACCTGGCCGGCATCACCATACAGGATCCCGACAAAAATATTAAGCTCTACCGCGACGCCTTCTCGCTGAGCGGCACGGGCGAAGTGAGCGAATTTCTGATGGGCGCCTCCAAAGACTACCTCTCCGGCGAAGTAACCATCCATGAATCCATGTTCGGCGAAAACGGCTACCTCGGCGCCCGCGGCAATATGACGGGGCACGTGGGCGTCGAAGACCCCTTCGGCATCATCGGACTGGGCGGAGCGGAAGGCGAACTGGACTTCGACGTACTGCCCAACAGCCTCGACCGCCACTTCCGTGTGAAGGGCGAGTTCGACATCCTGGGCGCCATCAACGTCGAGGGCATCCTCGGCTTTGCGCCCGTCGACCCCTACTACCACCGCAGCCCCAACGGCGTGCTGCCCGCCGACATCTGGAGCATCAACGACTTCAACTTTACCTACGACGGCACCATCGGCGTCTGCGACCTCACGCTGGGCGGAGGCTTCACCGACCTGATGAAGGCCGACCTGCCGGAATACAGTTTTCTTTATAATCCTTCACCGGTAGAAGCGAAAGTGACCTTCGGGCTGGCCGACCCCACGACGATGAATCTCTTCGGCTTCAAAGGAACCGGCGTGCTGGGCGGCAACCGGATCGGCCTCATCGACGGCTCGGTGAGCATCTTCGGCACCGAGGCGCTGCACGACCTGACGGCCACGATCTCGTTCGGAGCTACGGAGTATCAGGGCTTCGCCCTCCCCTGGTTCCGCACCACCTCGTCGGGCAGGATGGACTTCTTTAACGTCATTCACGGCCAGGCAAGCCTCAACCTCGGCGTCGATCTGGCGCGCAGCCGCCACGGGCTGGCTCATGCCCGGCAGATGGTGCAAAACGTCTCAAGCCGCAACTTCTCCGGCATCGGCGATTACCTCTACGACGTCACCGACCTGGAATACATGGGCAAAGTCTCGGTCACCATCCCCAGCGGCGTACCCTTTGCCGGTACGGAGATAGTCGGCGCACGGGTAGACGGCAACAAGGAATACGTCCGCGCCATCGCCGAAATACACTGGGACGTCGGCCCCTGGGACGTCAACGGCTACGCCTGGGTACAGTTCAAATTCTCTCCTGCCGGCGTATCGGGCGGCATCGGATCGGGCTACCTGAAAAGCGCGAAGGCCTGGGGCGATCTGCCGGCGGGAACACCTCTCTACGGCTACGAATACACCCTGCCCGTTGCGCCCGGACTGCGCAGCACAAAGATGGACAGCCCCGTCATCACCTTCACCTCCAACATCATCCCGGTGCAGAAGCGCAAGCCGAACATCCTCCTGCGCGCCTTCGGCGACGGGTATTCAAAGACCGCAACGGAAACCTTGGCAACCGAGGCAAACGTCCTGATTGTACGGGTACGCTCTGAAAACAGTGGTAACACAAAACTGCAAATCACTTCGCCCACGGGAGCTGTAACGACGTATGAACCTGGCACGGAGAAAGAACAACTGAACTGGAAATACATCAACGATACCGACGCAAACAAAACGTACTACGAAACAAGCATCGTTTTCAAACGGGATGCCGCAGGAACGAACGGTTACACGACCCTGAAGGGCGACTGGAAAGTGGAAGCCCTGGACAACACCGGCGAAATAGAAGCCCAACTCTATGTATGGCTCCCCGCCGAAACCGTTTCCGACATTGCCCTCAGCGGAAGCAACATCACGTTCGACTCCAAAAACCTGGAGGCCGACAGCAACTACCGCCTGAGCTTCTCGCTCGTGTCCGACACGACAAGCCGCAGCGACGCCTATCCGCTCGATACGTTGGAGTTTAAAGGTAGTGTTGCGCCAACGTCTGTTACCCTGCCCAACTTTACAGGCCAGGTCTACCAGACCCTGAACGGCGACTACTTTGTGAAGGCAAAGCTCGAAAAATCCAAAGGGGACGTGCAGTTTGAAGTAGGCGGAACAACCTTCACCAGCTACGAACCGGCCGAAACAGCGTTCAGCACGACGGCAATCGTGACGCACGCCAACACGAACGACCCCGGCGAAGTAACCGCCGTGACGGCTGAACCGCAAGGCAGCGCCACCGTGAAAGTAGCATGGAGCCACTCCGGCAATACGAACCTGGACGGCTTCTTCGTAACCGCTACCGACAGCGAAGGCAAACCAACCCGGTTCGCAGCGCCTGCCGCTGCCCGCGCACTGGAGATTCGCGCCGGAGCGTCCAAGGCGGAGACGGAGCATATATCCAACTACGACCCCGCGTCCGTCTCCATCGAAACCGGCCGGAACTATCACTTCGCCGTGAATGCCTACCACCGGATCGATACCGTCACCTTTGTATACGGCAAAGGCGCATCGCCGGCAGATTCCGTGACGGTGGCCAAACCCCAATACTACACGCTGAGCGCGTATACATTCGCTCTGGAGAAGAAAGACGGAACGGAAGTAAAAGCATTCGAGGGTACACTGGACGCATCCACGCCGGCCGCGCTGTCCGGCATATACATCCATGCGCAGAATACGGACAAGCTGAAATTCTCCGTCCAAGGCGGAACAACCCTCAACATGGATCTCCAGCGATCGGATGACGACGGAGAAACCTTCACTGCAATCTCCACCCCCACCGCCGGTACAGCGAGCGAAAACAACTCGACAGCCTTCACAATAGATATGAAAACGGAGAACTTCCCCGGCACGGCAGACGCCGAAAAGCCCTACCTCGTGCGGGCAACATTCTACGACCCGTCACAGGGGACGCTGATAGACAAAACAGTCTATGAGTTCCACGTAGTAATAGACAATACGCCGCCCCTCCTGATGCTCACCCAAATCGAAGACGTGACGGACGATACGTCCGGCAAGCGTCGCGTCCTGTCCGGAACAACCGAAGCCGGCGCGACCCTCTACTTCCAGGGCGAAGACATCAGCTCCCGTCTGACCGGCAAAGGCTTCACAATAGACGTCACGCAAGACATGCGGACGCTCAACTTCAAAGCCATCGACCGCGCCGGCAATGCGACCATCGCCTACGCAGCGCTGAATGCCGACTTCTTCACCGGCACAGACGACACCAAGTCCGTGAAACTGCTCACCCCCTACGGCAAGAACGAGTTCCGCCTGGAAAGCAGCGGCACTCTGGAGTTACCCGTCAAGACCCGGCGCATCGATCAGAATGACGTAGCACACGACTTCACCACCGGCGACTCCATCGAGTACAGCGTAGTAAACGGCGCTCAAATCGCCTCCGTTACGGAACAGACCGACGGCTCCGGCAAGGTAGCCGTCAGCAGCACGGGAGACTTCCTCCTGATGACCACCTACCGTGAATTTCTGGGCGACGCCGTCCTCTTCCGCATCCTACCTGCCGACACCGCCGTCATCAGCACACACTCCTCGCTGCTCAACACCAACGAACTAATCTTCCGCTTCGACGAACCGACCGATCCCAACGGAGAAAGTTTCCGGCAACTGCGAAGCGGAAGCGCTACGCCGAAGGAAATCCAATACTCCTGCGACCAGACAACCTGGACAGCCGTACCCGCCGCCGCCATCACCTGGTTTACCTCCGACAGCGCGAAGATTGACCTCACCGGCATCCAACCCTGCACGGTAGACGGCGTCACCTACTTCCGCCTCTACGTAAAAGAAGGATTAGACAAAGGCCCCAGCCACGTGACCGGCATCCTCCTGGGCGAACTGCCCGCGAGCGTACCGCTCTTCAGGACGGCCACCTTCACCGGCGAACAGATCACGCCCTTCACGCAGCAGGTGTTCTATATGTCGCAGCTCGACGAACCGGCGCTGCCCGTACGCAGCGGCTACGTATTCGGCGGATGGTACAGCAACGCCAACTTCAGCGGCACGGCATGGAACTTCGCAACCGACCCCATCACCGCCGACATAACGCTCTACGGCAAATGGGATGTCTACGTTCCCCCGTCCACACCTCCGGGTACTCCGGGCGACACTCCCGGCGACACCCCGACAGGCGTCGACGAGTCCGATTCGGCCGAACCATTCCTGACGCCCAACCCCGCCGACACGCAGGTGAGCATCCGCAAAGTAAAACCGGGCGACCTCATCACCATCTACGACTCGTCCGGCCGTCCCGCAATCCGCCTCACCGCCACCGGAACCGAAGTACATACAACCATCTCCGACCTGCCCGCCGGAATATACATCGTGCATATCTCCCGCCACGACTATATCCGAACGCTGAAGCTGATCGTCAAATAAAGTGAGAACAGTGAATAGTGAATAGTTTATAGTGAATAACGAATAGTGAACAACTGTTCACTGTTCGCTGTTCACTATTCAACGTGAGTTCGACGTAAGGAAAAGGCGAAAATACTGGGAGGGACAGGCTATCCGGGGGCT
>JAISMW010000017.1 GCA_031276545.1 Tannerellaceae bacterium | reverse complement strand
GAACCCAATACTCTGGTATCCGCTCATCGCCAAGACTGTATAAATGTTTGAGCATCAATACGCCAACCATAAACCGTATGGGCATTGACGGGCGACTTGGCTTCTCGGAATACAAATTTTTGAATTCATCCTCAAAGTAATTCCAGTCGATTTTATTGGTCAAAAGAGCAAGTTCGTGCTCCGGATTAATCAAATCCGCCAATCGGGTGTGAAACAGTTCGCGATGGTCGTCCACAGGTAATTTTCCTAACATAATTTTCCGGTTTTTATGCAACAAAGTTACAATAACCGCTTGAAAATACCAAACTTTTTTGCAACCATTTTATTGATGTTCAATGAAATGATTACTTAATAAGGACTGACTATTTAAGGTTACGCATTTGAGACTAACTTCTGTTTTTTAATTTTCAAATGTTCGGGCATCCAGTTCTCCACCAAAAATTGTTTTGTACCGGAACATCACTGCTTCGTTCAGATTTCGCCGATGGTAGCCGGTCTGTTTTTTTCCTGCCTTTCTTAGAAACTGTTTTGATTTAATTAACTCATGTTACGCAAGTTCATAATACTTGATAGCCTCCAGTTCCTTCCAGGCATATTTTAGGGCGCAAAAATAAATTTTGGATTTTAAGGCAAAATGATTCAATTTATGCACGAACTTGAGTTTCTCCAATTTGATATAGGCCAACAGCGAGGCAAACAGATGATTCGTTTGTGTAGTCACGGTTCTTGTAGGCGATTTTGCCGAAGAAGCGTCTTTGTTTGTAAAGACGAATTTGCATAAAAGAACTTCTATTGCAAGGTCTTTTATCCAAACTTTGACGGCCTGTCCCGACGGTATCGGCAATTTATCCAAACTTGTCCACCCTCCTCTGTTCCTGTCCTGCGTGGAAAACAGGCACAGACGCTTACTTTTCATGTCCATTACAAAATATTTTTTCAGCCGGTGTATGAAAAGTAAATTGTCCGATGAGAAAAACCAACTATCAGCCAAGACATACCGGAATTTGAGCTGTTGAACTTCAACTGCCCGCTGAAGCATCAAACGCATCAGCTCATTTTTGGTCACCGGACTTTGACGCTTTTCTTTCCGGGTTTGCACTTCGCAGAACCGAACCGTCTTTTTTACACATTCAAAGGCTACCGGAACCCGAAAGGCTTCCGACGCCGAAGGCAATTGGTATGCTAAAAGGCGGTCAATAAATTAATCCCTTTCTCATTGCGACCTTTGCTGTGATCCCGGTGCCAACTAATCAGGTCGTTTTCGTCCGTGTACGGTTTACTTACAATCGTGTCATCGAATATCAACACGCTTCTTCGCTTTCGTATTCCCGAACCAAAGTCTTTACCTCCTGCCATAAATCCTTTGAAGTGTATTCGGCACCCGACAGTGTACGGGTGATTTTATCGTGAGACACGGCCCCGTCCAACAAACCGGAAAGACCCGTCGCGGTTACCCGGCCAAAACTGCTCAACAAGTAATCGCTGTATAAATCCATCTCTTTTTTCATCCCGCTAAGTTAGGCTTTTTTTGAGTGTGCGTAACATGAGTTATTGAATAAAATTTAAACAGGCTCTTATAAATCGCAGATTTTTATCTAAGTTTGCCACATATTAAAAAAGTAAAAACAAGATGAAATCACTGACTGACACTTTTAAAACAGCTAACGGGGTTGAGATTCCCTGTATTGGTTTCGGTACCTGGCAAACGCCCGACGGACAGGTGGCTGCCGACGCCGTGAACTATGCTCTGAAAGCGGGCTATCGCCATATTGATACGGCGGATGTGTATGGAAACGAGGCCGGCGTGGGACGGGGAATCGCCGAATCGGGTCTGCTCCGCAAGGAGGTTTTTATTACCACCAAACTGTGGAATACGAAGCGGGGCTATGAGCCTGCTCTGAAGGCTTTCGGCGAAAGTATGCGGAAACTGAACGTCGAATATGTCGATTTGTATCTGATACACTGGCCGGCTAACAAAAACGGATGGGAAAAGACGAACGCCGATACCTGGCGTGCCTTGGAAACGCTATATAAGGACGGACGGATTAGGGCTATCGGGCTGAGCAATTTCCTTACCCATCATATCGAAGCGCTGCTGGACACTGCCGAAATACAGCCGGCAGTCAATCAGATGGAGTTTCACCCCGGCTATATGCAGGACGATACGCTGGCTTTCTGCCAGGCGAACCGCATCGTGGTGGAAGCCTGGAGTCCGCTGGGCACAGGGCGTCTGCTTGACAGTCCGCTGCTCGGGGAGGTGGCTGCACGCTACGGCGTCTCTGTCGCCCGGCTGTGCATCCGCTGGTGTTTGCAGAACGGCACGCTGCCTCTGCCCAAATCCGTTACGCCTGCACGGATTCTTGAAAACGCCGATGTGTTCGGCTTCTCCATTTCCGAGGAAGATATGCATACCCTCAACAGCCTGCCTTATATCGGAGGTTCGGGGCTGCATCCGGATAAAATTGATTTTTAAATCCTGACCGTTATGATAACTCCCATCAGGCAAAAAGCCATAGGCGATATTCTGAAGAATATAAAGCATCCTTCCGAACTGAAGGTCGGAGGATGCGTATGTGTGTGCAACGGGGTGGCGTGCGACTGCGACTGTACCGTCGACGGCCACTGTACGTGCGACTGCGGCACCGGCGACGACGGACGTTGCCGCTGCGACTGCAAAAAGCCGGAGAAACCGGAAGAGAGGCGGGTGCTGAAGGCTGTCCTCTCCGTGCTTCTCCTGCTGACCGTCCTCCAGGGAAGCGGGATGAGGGCGCAAAACGGCGGCGAACAGCTTGTGATGACGTTCGAAATCGGCCAGGCGCAGGTTTCCGTGCTTTCCGAAGAACAGCGCAGCGGACGGGTAGATGCGCTGACGGGTGCCACGCCCCAGATGATTCAGACCCACGTGCCCGACGGCTCCTATCCGAGCGCCGTCAACGCTTTTCTGGTACGGATGCCGGACAGGAACATCCTGGTGGATGCCGGCTACGGGCGCAAGCTCTTCGACCACCTGGATGCGCTCGACGTAGAACCCGGAGATATACATGCCGTCCTGCTGACCCACCTGCACGGCGACCATATCGGAGGGATGCTGAGGGACGGAAAGGCGGCTTTCCCTCATGCGGATATTTATCTGTCACAGCCGGAATATGATTACTGGACGGGCAACCGATCGGCACAGGCTCTGCCGGCACAGAAAGTGATTGAGGTTTACAGAGACAGGCTGCATCTGTTTGTGCCTGCCGACCTTCCGGACAGCGGGGCTTCCGCAGGGCCGGCCCTTTTGCTCCCCGGCGTGCAGGGTATCGCCGCTTACGGGCATACGCCGGGGCATACGGCCTATCTCTTTGAATCGGGGGGCGCACGTTTGCTCGTCTGGGGAGATCTGACCCATGCGATGCGTATCCAGATGCCCTGTCCCGGCGTGACTTATGCCCGCGATACAGACACGGAGCAGTCGGTGGCCACACGCAGGCGCATCCTGTCTTACGTGGCGGAAAAGAACATCCCCATAGCCGGTATGCATATTGCTTTTCCAGGTATGGGGAATGTGGTGTCAGCGGGGAACGACAGCTATGCCTTCGAACCCTATTGCCTTTGTCTGGGTATCTGAACCCTCTCTATACTACTTCTACAAAACGGTGCGTAGGCTGCGGTCGGCCGGGCATAAGGAAACGCCAGGCCACCGTTTCTGCGCTAAGCGTATCCCCGGTCAGCGCATCAAGCGTTTCCCTTACGATTTCATTTAATTCACCGGGACCGGTTTCCACGCGGGCGTTTATGGTGAGTTTAATCTCCTTTCCTTTTCCTGCCGATCCTCTTACGGCCAGGGTGGAAGCCTTCCCGGTCAGGTTTCCGGCCACGTAGCGATCGCCGTTTTCGGCAATCACTTTCACATGTCCCACAGCATATCCGGCCTTGTCGAAGCGTTCGGACAGGGCGGCAAGGAGGCGGTAGGTAAGGCCGTCCCAGTCGGTATCCTCTTCCGCAGCGGTCAGGCGTACCGTTCCGTTGAGCCATCCCAGCACGGCTTCTCCATGGGCATAGATGTCGTAGTCCACGTCGGCCAGTCGCAGCCCGGCGCCGTTGCTTTTCATCACATCGTCCAGCCATTCGTCCAGTCCTTCCCCGGTGAGGGCGCTTACGGCGATAATCCTTGCCTCCGGATAGGCTTTGGCGGTACGCTTTTTCAGCACAGCCAGCTCTTCGGGCGAAAGGAGGTCGGTTTTGGTGATCAGAATGATGTCACTTTCTTCAAGCTGTTTGCGGTAGATATAGGCAGCGTCGGGATGCAGTCCGGCCGTTCCTCCGTTCAGGATGGAAGCCAGCCTGACGGGGTCGGCCAGTACGGAGAGGGGCGCCACCTGGAGTTCGTTCCTCAGGAACTTCTTCAGGGGCTGAAGGATGGTGGCCGAGAGGTCGGTACAGCTACCTACCGGTTCGGCGATGATGACGTCGGCGGCTTCCATTTCGGAGCGCAGGCTTTCCACGGCATGGATAAATCCGTTGAAGTTGCAGCAGAAGCAACTTCCGCTCACTTCGGCCACCTTCACTCCCTCGCGCGACAAGAGGGCGCTGTCTACCAGTTCGGGCGCCTGGTCGTTGGTAATCAAACCGGCGCAGAGGCTTCTTTCCTTCAGTTTCCGGGCAGCTTCCCACAGCAGGGTTGTTTTGCCGGCGCCCAGGAAACCGCCGGCCATAATAATACGTGTTGCACTCATTGTATCTTTATTTTAAAGTTGAAATCAGTTCTTTCCGATGATACGCTTCATGAACGGTTCCATCAGGGCTGCTGCCAGTCCGCCGGCAACGGGCGCCAGGATGTAGACCCAGAAGAAGCCTCCGTAGCGGTCGGGGAAGGCGGCATCGCCCCATCCGACTATCCAGGCCACCAGGCGGGGGCCGAAGTCGCGGGCAGGATTCAGTCCGGCCTGCGTGAGCGGCGCTATCAGCCAGATGATGGACGACACGGTGAGGCCGATAAAGAGCGGCGTTATGCTGCTGCTGGGGCGTCCGGCATTGGCATCTTCCGTCAGCCCGAAGATGGCGAGTGCCAGCAGGAAGGTGCCGAAGGCTTCGGCGGCCATAGCCAGTGGCAGAGAGGCCACGGCATTTGTCCATCCGGGGTTGGGATAATATTCGCCGAACATTTTGCCCGTAGCGATGGAAGCCTCTGTGCCCCGCACAATATGGTGCAGGCTCTCGTAGGCGGCGATGGAGGGAGAGAAGAGCAGGTAGACCACCGCGCCGGCCAGGAAGGCGCCCAGAAACTGTGCACCGAGGTATACCGGTATGCGGGCGGCGTTCATTCGCCGGCCGGCCACCATCGCCAGCGTGACCGCCGGGTTCAGGTGGGCGTTGGACAGGTGCCTTGTGAGATAGATAGCCAGCGTAACACCGATTCCCCATACAAGGCCAATCTGGAAGATACTGTTATGCTCGCCGAACAGTACAGCTACGGCCACCGAGCCGCAGCCGAAAAGCGTCAGGATAAATGTGCCCAGCGCTTCGCCTAAAAATTCTTTCCGTTTCATTTCAATATACATTATATATACATTACAACCCGATAAGGAAGCAGGATTTGCTCAAAGAAAATAAAAAGAAGCGTAGCGAAGGCTGTCCACTGTCATAATAGCGAAAAAGAAACGACTTTCACCGACTAAAACCGACAATAGGGGAGTGTTTTACAGTGATGAGTTTCTTGAGGATGGCGGGAAAAGGTTACTTAAACAACTCCGTCAACCAGTGAATGAATTTCCGCAAATATTAGAAGAAGTGATGCAAATATTCTAATAAGTAACTCATTTTACGCAAGTTCATAATATTTGATAGCCTCCAATTCCTTCCAGGCATATTTTAGAGCGCGAAAATAAATTTTGGATTTCAAGGCAAAATGATTCAACTTATGTACGAACTTGAGTTTCTCCAATTTGATATATGCCAACAACGAGGCAAACAAATGATTCGACTGTGTTGTGACGGTTCTTGTAGGCGATTTTGCTAAAGAAGCGTTCTGTTTGAGTGATTTGTGGTATTATTCCACACTCCACCGTTTTTTTGTAAAGTGTTTGGAAATCGTCGGCGGAAAGTGTCAAACCGTTGCTTACCAGGTACATTTATTTTTCAGCCTGTCTATGAAAAGTAAATTGTCCGATGAGGAAAACCAACTGTCAGCCAGTACATATCGAAACTGAAGGTATTGTTCTTTGACTGCCCGCTGAAGCATCAAACGCATCAGCTCATTTTTAGTTACCGGACTTTGACGCTTTTCCTTTCGGGTTTTAATTTCGCAGAACCGAACCGTCTTTTTTACACATTCAAAGGCCACCGGAACCCGCAAGGTTTCCAACGCCGAAGGCAATTGGGTATAGTAAAAGGCTGTCAATAAATTAATGCCTTTCTCATTGCGACCTTTGCTGTGATCCAAGTGCCAACTAATCAGGTCGTTTTCGTCCGTGTACGGTTTACTTACGATCGT
>JAISMW010000007.1 GCA_031276545.1 Tannerellaceae bacterium | reverse complement strand
AGCAAAATCAGAAGGTAACATGCGCCACTGACAACCCGTCTTAACCAAATAGAAAATCCCGTTAAGTATGGAACGTAGCGAATGTTTTCGACGACGGGCTTGTTCTTCCACTATTTTTTCTATAACTTGCCACTGTTTATCAGGAAGGTCGCTACAATAAGCTCTTTTATTCATCTTTTCAAGTAATGTCCCTATTACTATAAGATAAGAAAAAAAGAGCTACAACCGACTACTGATAAACTTAAATGTTAAATCAAAACAGTTTCTAAGAAGTTTACTGTATTGCCCAAAAGATGGATTGTGGAAAGAACCTTCTCATGGTTTGAAAGTTACAGAAGGCTCAGCAAAGATTATGAAGTGGATACAGTGTCTTCAAAGACTATGATATATCTGACAATGATACAGATTATGCTCAATAGAATAAAGTAAATGTTAAATCAAAACAGTTTCTAAGATGCGTCTGCAGCCCGTTTGAGAACTTCCCCCTGATAAAGCGGCAAAAAACGTACCTTTGCTTCCCGAAATACAATTTTAAATTATAGCGATATGGCAACACCTCCTTTCAAGTATCAAGAGCCTTTCCCGACGGGGAAGGATACCACCGCGTATTATTTGCTTACAAAAGAACATGTATCAATTACCGAATTTGACGGAAAAGAAATCCTCCGCGTAGCGCCGGAAGCCCTCACCCTGATGGCCCGCGCGGCCTTTCATGACGTGTCTTTCTTCCTGCGCCCCGAACACCAGGAGCAGGTGGCAAAGGTGCTTTCAGACCCCGAAGCAAGCGACAACGACAAGTTTGTGGCGCTGACTTTCCTGCGGAATGCCGAAGTATCGGCCAAAGGCAAACTTCCCTTCTGCCAGGATACCGGAACGGCTATCATCTCCGGAAAAAAAGGACAGCAGGTATGGACCGAAGGAAACGACGCGGAAGCCCTCTCCAAAGGGGTGTACCTGACCTATACGGAGGAAAACCTGCGATACTCGCAAAACGCCCCCCTGGATATGTACCGCGAAATCAATACCGGCTGCAACCTTCCGGCACAGATAGACCTCTATGCCGTGGATGGCTGCGAATACCGCTTCCTCTGCATCGCCAAAGGCGGAGGATCGGCCAACAAAACCTATCTCTTCCAGGAAACCAAAGCCTTGCTGACGCCCGAAAAACTGCTTCCCTTCCTGGTGGAAAAGATGAAAACGCTGGGAACCGCCGCCTGCCCTCCCTATCACATTGCCTTTGTGATAGGAGGTACGTCGGCCGAAACCAACCTGAAAACCGTCAAGCTGGCCTCAGCCCACTACTACGACCACCTGCCCACCACCGGAAACGAAGGCGGCCAGGCCTTCCGCGACACGGAACTGGAAAGGCAGGTGCTGGAAGCAGCCTGCAAAACAGGCCTTGGCGCACAGTTTGGCGGCAAATACTTTGCCCACGACATACGCATCATCCGCCTGCCCCGCCACGGCGCCTCCTGCCCTGTCGGTATGGGTGTGTCCTGCTCGGCCGACCGCAATATCAAAGCGAAAATAAACCGGGAGGGCATCTGGATTGAAAAACTCGAGACCAACCCCTCCCGCCTCATCCCCGATGCACTGCGCCGTGCCGGCGAAGGAAACGCGGTGAAGATAGACCTCAACCGGCCGATGGCGGACATCCTGAAAGAGCTGGATAAATATCCGGTCTCTACGCGCCTTTCGCTGTCGGGTACCATCGTGGTGGGGCGAGACATCGCCCACGCCAAACTGAAAGAACGGATAGACGCCGGCGAAGGCCTTCCTCAGTATGTAAAAGACCATCCCATCTACTACGCCGGGCCTGCCAAGACGCCGGCCGGAATGCCATCCGGCTCGTTCGGTCCCACCACAGCCGGGCGCATGGATTCGTATGTAGACTTATTTCAGTCGCACGGCGGCAGCATGATTATGATAGCCAAAGGGAACCGCAGCCGGGCTGTCACCGACGCCTGCCGGACGCACGGCGGTTTCTATCTGGGAAGCATCGGAGGCCCCGCCGCCATCCTGGCTCAGGAAAGCATCAAAAAGGTAGAATGTCTGGAATATCCCGAACTGGGCATGGAAGCGATCTGGAAAATCGAAGTGGAAAACTTCCCCGCCTTTATCCTGGTAGATAATAAAGGAAACGATTTCTTCACGCAACTCTAAGTTGGGGGAGCGAAACAGTCGGTCTTCCCCCCGAACCCAAAAAGCGGGAACGAACCGGGCATCCCGGTTTCGTTCCCGCTTTTTTTGATGTCAGACGGGCAAGGCGTTAGTCTTTGCTTACCCTGTGAACACAAACTTGAAGACAAAAAAAGCCGCCTCGTATTGAGACAGCTTCGTTTCTTTGCACCGTACTATGGTTGTTGCTTATTTCGCAAAAAAGTCTTTTACGGCATCATTAGGTACCATTTCTTCCCGAAAGATGTATGCTCCTGTTTGGGGAGACTTCACCATCTTTATTACTTTAGAATAGGTACGGCCTTCTCCTTTCTTAAATGTTGCAACCGCTTTTTTTGCCATTGTTTAATCTCCTGTTATTTAATTTCTTTATGTACTGTCATCCGTTTCAGTATAGAATTGTATTTCTTCAATTCCAAACGCTGAGTTGTATTCTTTCTGTTCTTGGTAGTAATATACCTTGAAGTGCCGGGCTGTCCGCTTTCCTTGTGTTCGGTACATTCCAGGATAACCTGAATCCTATTGCCTTTTGCTTTTTTTGCCATAATTTATTCCCTCCACTATTAAGTTAAGTGTTCAAAAACCCTTTCTCCGCTGCGCGTTTGATAGCCGCATCCAAACCTACTTTATTGATTGTTCGCAACCCTGCGGCTGAAACATTCAAGCTAATCCAGGCGTCCTGTTCCACCCAATAAAACTTCTTTGTAAACAAGTTCACATTAAACTTGCGTTTTGTCCGTTTGTTTGAGTGGGAAACATTATTTCCAACCATTGCTTTCTTTCCGGTAATTTGACAAATCTTAGACATCTCTGTATCTTTATATTGTTTTTTATGCTATAAAACTTAGTACTATCTCACAATCAGGCCGCAAAGTAAAGGAAAAAAAATAATTCGCACAACTATTTTTTCCTAAAAAGTATCGCCAATGCAAAGTGTCCGTGTAAATGCTATCCAACAACAACCTTATGGCAGTGATTTTGAACATTCCGTCAATCGAACCAAAACTCAGTCTATCATTTCGACAGAGCCTTCCGTCCATTGGGGTACCTCTAAAAAAACCAAACTCTGCGTTACGATCCGTCGGCAAAATGCTCAAAAAAACGGTGGAGTGTGATTATTATTCATGAAAATTCTTTACCGCCTCCAGGAACCGGCTTAATTCACGTTTTGTATGTGCACTCGACAAAAAGTTTGCTTCAAATGGCGAAGGGGACATATAGAAATGATGGGCCAGCATATACTTGAAAAATTGTTTGAACCGCTTTGCACCGGCTTTCTGAGCATCGGCAAACGAATGGACTTCCTCTTTTGTGAAAAAGAGTGTGAAGAGCGAACCGATGCTGTTCAGCCGGATATCTTTTTCCGGAATGATTTCTGACAGCTCTGTGAAAAAGTCCCTGGCTTTCTTTTCCAGATGTTCATAGTATCCTGCCTGGCTCAGCAGTGTCAGCGTAGCTATTCCTGCGTGCATGGCAACCGGATTTCCGGATAATGTGCCGGCCTGATAAACGGGGCCGTCGGGCGCCAGGAATGCCATAATATCTTCTCTGCCGCCAAAAGCTGCTGCAGGAAATCCTCCGCCTAAGATCTTGCCCAGGGTCGTCAGGTCGGGTTTGATGCCAAAATACTTCTGCGCTCCGCCGGGGAGGCGGAATCCGGTGATTACTTCGTCGAATATCAGTAGGGAGCGGTACGCGGTGGCCAGTTCTCTCAGACGTTCGAGAAATCCGGTCTGCGGCAGGATGACCCCCATATTGGCAGGAACCGGTTCGACGATGATGGCGGCAATGTTTTCGCCTTTCTCCCGAAATACCTGTTCGACGGCTTCAGTATTATTGAAAGGCACGCTTAGGGTATGTTCCGTAAATGCGCGCGGAACACCGGCTGAGGAGGCTTCCCTGAGACCGGCTACTCCCGAACCCGCCGAAACCAGCAGGTGGTCGGCGTGTCCGTGGTAGCATCCGTCAAATTTAAGGATGGTGCTTCTTCCTGTGGCGCCCCTTGCCAGCCGGATGGCGCTCATGACGGCCTCGGTACCCGAATTGACAAAACGTATTTTCTCCATGCCGGGGAAATGTTCCTGTACCAGACAGGCCAATGCGGTTTCTGCCGGCGAAGGAATACCGTAGCTTGTGCCTTTGCTGACGGCCTTGCGGATGGCTTTATTGACGGACGGATGCGCATGTCCGAGGATGAAGACGCCCCACGACAGACAGAAATCGGTAAATCGGTTCCCATCTAAATCCGTCAGGCTGGCAGCCTTTGCTTTTTGAATGAACAAAGGCGATTCTTCCACACTGCGCAAGGTTCTGACCGGACTGTTTACTCCGCCGGGAATATAGCGGAGGGCTTCTTCGTATGCTTTTATGGAATTGCTTCTGTTCATCATGGCAGCGCTTGCAGGGGGTGGTGATTCCGCCATTTCCTGAATTTATGCATCTCTTCTTCAATGATTCGCTCGGCTTCTTTTATTTCACTATCTCTCAGCAGGAGGTTGTTTTTTGCAAATGCTTCGATGTGTTCCAGATTGAAAAGCCTGATTCCTTTTTCATTGGCCAACTGCGGGTCTACGTCGCGGGGGAAAGCCAGGTCAAAGATCAGCATCTCTTTTCCTGCCGGGATATCTTCCCGTCCTACAAGAATATGGGGAGCCGAGGTGGCGCAAATCAGGATATCGACAAACTCCAGTAAACGCCTTTTCTCGTGCAAAGGTATGGCTGTGGCGTGGTAGGTGGCCGCCAAAGCTTCCGCAGCGGCTAAATTCCGGTTAGATAAAAAGATGTTGACAGACTGCTTCCGGGTTAAAAATTTCAGGATGTCTTCCGTCAGATTGTTTACTCCGATAATACCGACGATCTTCTGCTTCAGGTCGGGACATTCTTTCTTCAGGATGTCGGCTGTTGCCTGACTGTGGCTGACAGCGCCTTCGGAGATTTTCGTTTCGCTCCGGACACGTTTGCCTGTGTGTATGGCCGTCTGAAACAGTTTGTGCAGGCCTGAGGATAAAGAATATTTTGTGCAGGCTTCCAGATAGGCATTTTTCAATTGTCCCTGTATGGCGCGTTCGCCGGTGATGGCCGATTCCAGTCCTGAAGCCACACGGCAGAGATGGTACAGCATATAGTCGGGTATATCCCCTTCTCCCTCATACAACTCAATGCGGTTGCAGGTTTTAAGCAGTACATGAGGAGTCTGCCCGTCCCGCAAAGTCTGCTGAAGCAAAGTTTCCCTTTCTTCCAGGGAGAAGTCTGCGTGATGGATAAGTTTACATTCTATCATTTGATTTTTATTGTTTTATTTTCAAATAGAGTCCGTATCCGATTGCGGATATCAATCGACCGGCGGACATTCCGGGCATCCGATGACACGGCAACCGTGAGGTATCCTTCCTGATGAATAGCCGGCGAAATAAAATCACACAGCAAAGGATTATCGCAGACACTGGCCAATATGCCCCGTTCCTCGCAGGAGGCTTTTACAGAGGCATTCAGCGCTTCGTCTCCGGTACAGATATAAACCAGGAAAGCGCCGTCCAGATCGCCGGCTGTATATTCGCGGGGTATCAGTTCGAAGGGTAAGTCTTCAAAGCCCGGATAAAACCGGGGCGCTATAACCTTTGCTTTGCAACTGAAACGGCTCAGTACCGTCGCTTTGTGAAAAGCAACTTTTCCTCCTCCGATAATCAGGATTTTCTTCCGGCGGATATTGATGGAAACCGGCAAGAACTGAAGCTCTTCTCTGTTCATGGGTGCCTTGCTGCAAAATCTTTTGCATAATACGAAATGATGCAGTCTGCTCCTGCACGCTTAATCGCCGTCAGGCTTTCGAGGAAGATTTGCTCTTCACTGAAAAAGCCCTGTTTCGCTCCCTGTTTCAGCATCGCATACTCGCCCGACACCTGATAGGCTACCAGAGGACGGGAAGGGAAACGTACCGAAGCCCGCTGAATGATATCCAGATAAGCCAGCGCCGGTTTTACCATAATCCAGTCTGCTCCCTCGGCAATGTCGGCGGCTATCTCTTCCAATCCCTGGTTGCGGGTACGGTAATCCATCTGATAGGTTTTCCGGTCACCGAAGGCAGGAGCCGAATCGGCTGCCTCGCGAAACGGTCCGTAGAATGCCGAGGCGTACTTGGCCGAATAAGCCAGTATCTGTGCAGACAGGCCTTCTTTGTCCAGGCGCCGGCGGATGGCTTCCACCTGCCCGTCCATCATGGCCGAGGGCGCCACGAAGTCGGCTCCTGCCGCCGCATGACGGCAGGCCATTTCGGCCAGCAAAGGCAGGGTGCTGTCGTTGTCTACATCCTTGCCGTGCAGCAGGCCGCAATGTCCGTGCGAGGTATATTCGCAAAGGCAGACGTCGGTGATGATCTTTATCCCGGGAAAACTTTTCCGGATGGCTTCCACCGCCCGGCATATCAAACTGTCGGGGGAAGTTCCCCGGCTGCCTTGGCTGTCTTTTTCGTTGCCGGGAATAACGCCGAACAGCAGCAGCTTGTCGATTCCCAGAGTCTGCAATTCTTCCACGTCTCTCAGCAAACGGTCTATCGAAAGCCGGAAGACACCTTCCATCATGGAAATCTCTGTCCGTATGTTTTTTCCCTCCACAACAAAATACGGATAGATAAAATCGGCTGCCGAGAGGCTCGTGTCGGCATACTGGTCGCGCACTTCCTGCGAGATTCTGTAAGGTCTAAACCGTTGCATCTGTTATTGTTTTTTTTATGGATTCTTCGGTGGTTGGTCCTTTGGCTACCAACTGTATTCCGGAAGGCATTTCACCATAGAGCCGGTTGAATGCCTCCACGGCAGAGGGTGATGAGAAGATGATTTTCCGGTACGGAGAAAGCTCTGTTTTTTCGGCTTCTCCATTCGGGCTGTTCCGGTAAACGGGGATATCCGCAATCCGGTTTCCCAGTTTCTCCAATTCGTCAGACAGGTATTTCAGTCCTTTATCCGAGCGGGGAAGCAGCATGTATTTATCTGTTATTCCTTTTTCCCTGAAACAGTGTACGAGACCGGCAGCCGATTCGTTTGCCGGTTCCAGGTCGGGATAAATCTGATAGGTCTGCAGTTCGGCTGCCGTTGTTTTCCCTACGGAGGCAAACTGTATCTTTGCCAGAGACCGGATATCCACCTTCCATTCGCGGATAGTTTCAAAGAAATAGCGAACGCCGTAGCGGCTGGTAAATATAATCCAGTCGAAGTCCCGAATCTCCCGGATGCAAGCCCTGAGCATGGGGTTGTCCGCTATCCTGTCGATACGTATAAGCGGAGTATGAACGGCATGGGGATTGTGAGCATAAGCTTCATCGGACGTGCCTGTGATTAATATTTTTTGCTTCTCCGCTCCGGCATTTTCAAATGCCGCCACCCGGCCGATGAGCATCAGCAGAGGGGTAGGGTATTTCACCAGGGAATATTGCAGTTCTTTCAGGGAAGAAAACCAGAACTGCTGATCGGGTAATGAAATATTGAAGGCCAACGCTGCCGGCGTATCTTCCGGGCGTCCTGAGGCAATCAGCTTCCGGGCAATGCCGGCTATATGGGCGCCTCCCATATAGTAGACCAGCGTATCGGCGTCCGGCGTTTGCGTGTTTTCCGGTGAATGTCCGGTAACAAAAGCTACCGACGAGGACACTCCCCGATGTGTCAGCGGGATATGTGTGCAGGCGGCAAAAGCTGTCCCCGACGATATTCCCGGAATAATTTCCACTTCGACCAGGCGGCTTTGCAGGTAGTCTGCCTCTTCGCGTCCGTGCGCAAAAATCAAAGGGTCTCCTCCTTTCAGGCGGACGGTATTTTTTCCTGCTATGGCAGCTCTGTAAAGCTGTTCATTGATCGCTTCCTGCGAAAAACGGTGGTTCCCTTTTCGTTTACCGGTACAGATTTTTTCGCCCGGATAGCGGGAAAGGAAGGAGGCGTCGAGCAAATCATCATAGAAAATGACATGGGCTTTTGCGAGGGCTTTATCGCCTCCGATCGTTAATAAATCCGGATTACCGGGGCCGAAACCGGTCAGGTATACTTTCCCGTAGGTTCTTCTCACATCGTTTGCAGCAAACAGCGCTTTTATTTCCTGCCGGTCTTTCCGGCCGACGACAGCTAAATGCCCCTGCAGAGGATGGGTTCTGAAAGGAAGCCTTTCTTCTATCCGGTTTTCCAGTCCCAGACGTTTCAGAGCGCAGGAAGCCACAATCAAAGCATCAACAAGACCTTTGTCGGTCAGCTCTATCCGTTCTTCGATTGTTCCCCGGATGCTGACAATGTTAAGGTCGGGTCTCCTGTTCAGAAGCGCTGTTTTACGGGCTTCGGAACTGGTTCCCACGGTTGCTCCCGGGGGCAGGCTGTCCAGCGTGTAGCGGTTTCTGCTGACAAGGGCGTCCGTCGGGTCGGAGGCTTCCAGAAGGGCAAACACCTCCATCTCCCGGGGAAGAGGATACGGAATATCTTTGGCGGAATGAACAGCCACATCGGCTTGCCCGTGAATAATCGCTTCATCCAGTTCGCGGGTGAAGAAGTCGGGAGCAATATGGTTCATCAGGGAAATTTGTTTGTTTTTATCTCCAAACGAAGGGATTGCAGATAGCCGGTAGCTTATATCCGGGAAAAAAGAAAAAACCTCCTTCACCTGAAGGAGGGAAAGAGCGCTATTCCGGCTGATTACTCTCAATCCATTTTCTGCATTATTCATTTCACTCAAGGGATTTGCCTGTTATCGGGCGCAAAAGTAGATTCATTGCCCGGTTCACCCAATACCCTGTCTGTGGTATATAGGTAGAGTGTATGCCTGCATTCCGGGGGTTGAACGGGACAGGGAAGCGTAGACCGGATCGGCAGGAGGGGAGGGGCGCCCGGCAGGGGCAAGGAGCACCTTGCTAACCTGAGTTCGACCTAAGAAATAAGCGTTACCATGGCTTCGGCTCCTCAGAGGAGGAGGCGCGTTGCATGTATCCCCGGTGCATATAGGTACTGGAGGCAAAATAAAATTTTTACTCCCGGTGCATATAGGTACTGGAGGCAAAATAAAACTTTTACTCCCGGTGCATATAGGTACTGGAGGCAAAATAAAATTTTTACTCCCAGTGCATATAGGTACTGGAGGCAAAAAAGAATTTTTACTCCCGGTGCATATAGGAACTGGCAGTAAAATAAAACTTTTACCTCCGGTGACTATAGTCACAAGGAGCAAA
>JAISMW010000068.1 GCA_031276545.1 Tannerellaceae bacterium | reverse complement strand
AAGACAGAAAAAGAGACTGACGAACACTATCCAAAGAAAATTAACCAAACCGCATAAACAGGCTATCATCATCTTCTCTCTTTTAAAACTTTCGATAAAGATATAATGATATACGCCTGCTAATAATTCTACGGAGCATGCAAAAGGAATTCACATACATTTATGCTGCTCAATTCTCAATAGACAGAAAACCGGATCGAAGCAAACTAAGCACCTACTCCATCCTTTCCAGGAATACACCCCCTACCCTCTTTCTTTATTTTTTGAAACGAAGAAGAAAAGCGAAAAAGAAAGGATAAATAAATTTCCAAACGAAAACATTCAAATTTCAGCACGTACAAAAATATGTTTTCTCACGTGAGGAAATATAAGACCGCCAGGAGGGAAAAATAAAGCTGCTTATAAGGAAATTACCGAAAAGACAGGAAAAGAGGAAGACCGACACTCCCCGAAGGTAGTCAAGTAAGCGTTGATAAGTGGTGGAAAGAAAGGAAGGAAACAAACAGAGGGGAGCAAAACCCGGTGAAACCTCCTTTCCCGTTCACATCCAAAGAGCGGTTTATCACCCGAAAGAATAAGTTCGACGGATTCTTTTTTTCAGCCTGATGATTTATCCATAGCGGAGGAAAAAATAAGTTAAACGACGGAGATAGAAGATATAAAGGGCTTCGGCGCCTGTTCATAACCTATCAACAACCGAATATACGGTGTTTGATAACCGTATATACAAACTCTCGCTCCAAAATATTTGAACTGTTTCAACAGGCTATCATCATCTTCTTTCTTTTAAAGCTTTCATTAAAGATATAATGATATACACCTGTTGGTAATTCGCCGGAGCAGGTAAAGGAAATTCATGTACTTTTGTGCTGTACCATTCATAATAGACAGAACAGCAATGAACTTAACAGAACGCATCAGAAGACTTTGCAGAGAGAAAAACGCCATCATCCTGGCGCATTATTATCAAACGGGCGATATTCAGGATGTGGCCGACTTCGTGGGCGACAGCCTCGCCCTGGCACAATGGGCGGCTAAGACTGCTGCCCGGATCATTGTGCTTTGCGGCGTCCACTTCATGGGCGAAACGGCCAAAATACTTTGTCCCGACAAAAAAGTACTGATTCCCGACCCCGAAGCCGGCTGCTCTCTGGCCGACAGTTGTCCGGCTGATGCTTTCGAGTCCTTTGTGGCTAAGCATCCCGATCATACGGTGATTTCCTACGTCAATACGTCGGCTGCCGTGAAGGCGCTCACCGATATTGTGGTTACATCCACCAACGCCAGGCAGATCGTGGAGAGTTTTCCCAAAGACGAACCGCTGATTTTCGGTCCCGACCGCAACCTGGGGAATTATATCAACAGTATAACCGGCCGGCAGATGCTGCTCTGGGACGGAGCCTGCCATGTGCACGAACAGTTTTCGCTTGAGAAAATTCTGGAACTGAAAGCGCGCTATCCCGAAGCGGCAGTGATTACCCATCCCGAATGCAGGCAGCCCATTATTGAGATCTCCGACTTTGTAGGATCTACGGCCGCTCTGCTGAACTATACGATCCGGTCGGAAAGGAGCAGTTTCATTGTGGCTACCGAAAGCGGCGTCATTCACGAGATGCAGAAACAAAGCCCCGACAAACGGTTTATCCCCGCACCGCCGAACGACAGCACCTGTGCCTGCAACGAATGTAGCTTTATGCGTCTCCATACGATGGAGAAACTCTATAACTGCCTTGTGCAGGAGTCGCCCGAAATCCGGGTAGACGAAAACATCCGCCGGAAGGCAGTGAAACCCATCCGACGGATGCTTGAAATGTCCGAAAATATACGGTGACAGAATCTCTTTTCCTTATTCTCTTACCACCGCGATCTTGGTGACGCAGCTTTCTCCCGCTTCCGGAGTGTAGCAGAATACAAGGTAGACGCCTGTGGCCACATGGCTTCCGTTTCTGTTCCGGAAGTTCCAACTGATTTGTCCTCCCGTGGAACGTCCCTGATAAACAAGCTGGCCGGAGGCATCCGTAATCTTTACATTTGAATTGTCCATCAGTCCGGTGATGATGACCTGTGCGTCGAAGTCCGGGCGCACCGGATTGGGGTAGGCGTATACGTTGGAGTAATTTTCGCTTCCCCTTGTCGCGTCGCCCATATAGGATATGAGTCCTTTGTCGGTACCCGCAAAGACTTCGCCCGTTTCATGGTTTATGGCGATGCTTTTGACGGTGTTCGATAGGAGAGGGGAGTGGTCGGCCGTAAAATGATGAATGATTTCCGATCCGTCTTCGCTCACTACATAGAGGCCGGAGCTTTCGGTGCCGAGCCATTTACGGTTTCCGGCGTCAACGGCTACGGCGTTGATTCGTTCGTCGGACAGAAAGTAGAGCGGGTTGCCATACTCGTCCGTATGCGTGATGCGGGAGCCGATCAGGTTTCCCTCCGCCGCACGTGCCGGAGCAGACACAATGAAGACGCCCCGGTTGGTGCCTATCCAGATAGCTCCTTTCCTGTCTTCGGTGATGCAGTAAAATTCGCCGGCTCCAATATTTTTCCCTTGCGTATCGGTCAGAAAACTGTAATAATGCGAAATATCGTCGGAGGTATCCTCCGGAGTTCCTTTGTCGTCGAGCACAAACACACCGCTTTTGGCGCCGCGTACAAGGTTTATCCATTTCAGTCCGCCGGTGGTAATCAGTATTTTGTCGGCCAAGGTAGGGGAGGAGATGTCGGGATAGTGGAGCTTTGCCCAGCTTCCGTCCGCTTTCCGGACAGCAAGCGCGTGGGAAACCTCCGAGTTGGTCATCCACAGATTGCCTTCTCTGTCGAAGCATACACCTTCCGTTCGGATGTAGTGGTTTTGCTGCGGCGTATTGGGATAGACGGTGCTCAGGGCGCTGTTCGTGTGGTTATAAATGGTTTGTAGTGTGCCGTCTTTAAATTCGTAGACACCTTCGCCCCAGGTAGAGACAAAGTAATGATACGGATCGTTCGGGTCGACGGCTATGCAGGTAGCGTCTCTGAATCCGGCGACGCCTTCCGGATTGTTCCATCGCAGGCTGTCGGTATCGTATATCATCACGGTTCCGGGATTTCCGAAGCGGTCTGTCCACCGTCCTCCACCGGCTACGTAGAGTTTGCGGCGCTGCATCAGCAGGAAGGCGCTCAGGTTTCGCGCCGGCGCGTTGTGGCGGATATTGTCTGCAAGTATTTCATATTGGTTGGCGGCCTTTCTGCGGATACCGGTCAGTCCCTTTTCTCCGGTGGCCAGCCAGAGGGTGTTCGGATCCTTCAGGGAGGATACGTCGGTGATGCCGGCGATGCTTCCCTTGTCTCTTTCCGTGAAGGAAGACCAGATGTAGACTTCGTCGGAAGAAAAAGCGACCAGCCGTCCGTTCTCTACCTTTATATTATGTAGCGAAGGGTGTGCGAGCAGCGGCTGCATACTCCCGCCTGCCTGATAGTAGATTCCTTTGTCTTTGAAGAGGAAGCACAGCGCATCGCGAAATACGCAAAGCCGGAGCGCCGTATCGTTCACTCCTTCGGATGTAGCCGCAGGGTAATCGCTCCAGTTGGCCGGATCGATCAGATTGTCCGTCAGGGCAGCCCGCAGCAGACCGGAAGAAGCAAGGGCGTAGATGGAATCGCCGTGGACGGCAACAGACGAGACCGGCCTGTTCAGTCGATAAGTTTCTTTGATTTCTTTCCTTTTCACGTCGAGCGCTACGATGCCGAAGGCTCCCGACAGGTAGGCCGTCCCGTTGTGAGGATAGATGGAATACACTGTTTTGTCCTGTATACTGCTGCTTTGCAGAAGGAAAGGGATATTGTAGACACTTCCGTCTTCCGTGATCAGGTCTATGTTTCCGTTGGCGTAGGCGGCTACCAGGGTGTTTTCTCCGCTGTGGAAAGCGATGCAGTTGATCAGGTTGTCGCTCAGTCCGGTTTCTTTCGCATAGTAGCGGAGGCTGTTGTCCTCCTTTCCGAAACTGTACAGCGAGCCGTCGGCCAAGGCGTACACCAGGGTATTTCCTTCGGCCACCGCCGTGGTGGTACGGTACGCCAGGCAGGAATGCCATTGCCCGATGCTTTGCGCAGAGGCGGTATGGAGCAGATTGCCGCAGCAAATGAGCAGGAGGCTAAGTCGTTTCATACGCTATACGGATTGGGAGTACAGGAAGACGACCAGTTTTCGGGCGGCCATAGCTCTGTGGCTGATGCTGTTCTTCAGTTCGTTTCCCATTTCGGCAAAGGTCTGCGGGTAGCCTTCGGGAATGAAAAGCGGGTCGTATCCGAAGCCTGCGTCGCCTCTTTTTTCTTTGGTAATCCTACCGTGGACGATGCCTTCAAAGAGGTATTCCTTCCCTTCCAGTATGAGGGCTATTACGGTACGGAAGCGGGCGTTCCGGTTTTCTTTTCCCTGCATTTCCTGCAGGAGCTTTTCCATATTGGCTTCCGAACTGTGCGCTTTGCCGGCATAGCGTGCCGAGAAGACGCCGGGAGCGTTGTTCAGCGCTTCCACTTCCAGTCCCGTATCGTCGGCAAAGCAGTCGTATCCGTATTTTTCCTTTATGAAGCGGGCTTTCATCAGTGCATTGCCTTCCAGCGTGCGGGCTGTTTCGGGAATATCTTCCCGGCAGGCGATGTCTTCCAGAGAACGTACCACTGTACGTCCGGAGGGGAGGATGCGCCGTATTTCCTCCAGTTTGTGGAGGTTGTTTGTAGCAAATACCAAAGTTTTCATGCGAATATTATGTTTTTATAGGGTCGAAGCCTTCTCCGTACACGCCGCGTACGATGCTTTGCGAGATAAAGGCTTGGCTGTCTATTTCTTTGATGAGCCGGAAAATGATGACCGACTCGGATTTCCTGGCAAGCAGCACCACTACTTTGGTGGGTTTCTGCGAATAGCCTCCCGTCCCGTCCAGAAGGGTGCAGCCCCTGCCCAGATCTTTGATGATCCTTTCCGTAATCTCGTCGTACTTTTGGGAAAAGATCAGAAACTGTACGGACTGGCGGTTGGCGTTGATGACTCTGTCGAGCACAAAGCTGTTGACGCCCATTTCCACGAAGCCGAACACAATTTTTTCCGCATCGTGGAAAAGCAGGAACGACGAACTGATGATCACCACGTCAAACAGCATCAGTCCCATGCCTATCGACAGGTTTTTGTATTTGTTGATAATGGCGGCGATGATATCCGTCCCGCCCGTACTCCCGTTTACGGAGAAGATCAGTCCCAGTCCCGTACCGCAGATGCCGCCGCCAATCAGTATGCACATAAAGGGTTCGTTGCGGATGATGGGCGTTCCTCCCAGCAGCCATTCGAAAAACGAAAGGGAGAGCGAAAGGGAAATGACGCCGAAAATGGTTTTTACAAGAAACTTATACCCCAGCGCCTTGAAGGCAAAGGCCAGCAAAAGTACATTGATCAGAAAATAGGATACCGACACCGGAATGGAAGTACCGAAGTAAATCAGTGCACTCACACCGCTCAGACCTCCGGTGACTACTCCGTTTGAAAGAATAAAACCGTTGAAACCGAATCCGTACAGCAGGGTGCCCAGCACAATCACCAGATAGTCCTGTACGGAATAAAACAGCTTGCGTACCGAATGTTTCATCCTGTAACGATGTTGATAATCTTTCCGGGAACCACGATCACTTTCTTCAGCGCCTTTCCTTCCAGCCACTTTCCGGCGCTTTCGTGCGAGAGAGCGGCCTTTTGCACTTCTTCGCGCGAAGTTTCCGCCGGGAGATCGATATTGAAACGGGTTTTCCCGTTGAACGATACGGCGTAGGTCAACATGTCTTCCTTCAAATAGGCTTCGTTCCATTCCGGCCACCGGGCATCGCAAACGCTTGATTCATTGCCCAGCGCGTGCCAGAGTTCTTCGGCAATATGCGGAGCGAAGGGAGCCAGTACGACGACTAAATCCTGCAGTACGGTTGCTGCGGCGCATTTTAGCGCCGTAAGTTCGTTCACGCAAATCATAAAGGCGCTGACGGAGGTATTGAACGAAAAATGCTCTATGTCGTGCGTCACCTTTTTGATCAGTTTATGTACGGACTTCAGTTCGGCAGGCGAAGCCTCGGCGGCAGTCGGGCGGAAGGATCCGTCGGCGGTGTAGAACAGCGCCCAGAGTTTTTTCAGAAAACGGTGCACCCCGTCTATGCCGTTCGTGTCCCACGGCTTGGACTGTTCCAGCGGGCCGAGAAACATCTCGTACAGACGCAGCGTGTCGGCTCCGAACTTCTCGACAATCCGATCGGGATTCACTACGTTGAACATCGATTTCGACATCTTTTCCACCGCCCAGCCGCAGATGTAGCGGCCGTCTTCCAGTATAAATTCGGCGTCCCGGTACTCCGGATTCCAGTTTCGGAACGCTTCAATGTCCAGCACGTCGTTGCTGACGATATTGACGTCCACGTGCAGGGGAGTTACTTCATACCGGTTTTTCAGGTTCAGCGACACGAAGGTATTGCTGCCCTGTACACGGTAAACAAAGCTGGAACGCCCCTGAATCATTCCCTGATTAATCAGTTTCCGGAAAGGTTCCTCTTCGCATACGATGCCGGCGTCGTACAGAAATTTGTTCCAGAAGCGGCTGTATATAAGGTGCCCCGTAGCATGTTCGGTACCGCCCAGGTACAAATCCACATTCCGCCAGTAGGCGTTTTTATCTTTGGACACCAATTCCCGGTCGTTCGCCGGATCCATGTAGCGAAGATAATAAGCCGACGAACCGGCAAATCCCGGCATCGTGTTCAGTTCGAGCGGAAAGACGGTCTTATAGTCTATACGTTCCGTTTCCACGACCTTAGCCTGCGCTCTGTCCCAAGCCCACACGGAAGAGTGTCCCAAGGGCGGCTCGCCGGTTTCCGTAGGCTGGAAACGGTCTACCGGGGGTAACTTCAGCGGCAGGCGGTCTTCGGGAAGCGTATTGGGCAGCCCGTCGGCATCGTAATAAATGGGGAAGGGTTCTCCCCAGTAACGTTGCCGGCTGAAGATGGCGTCCCGCAGACGATAGTTCACTTTCACCCGTCCCAGTCCCTTTTCCTCAATGAAGGCCTTGGTTCGGGCGATAGCTTCCTTCACCTCCAGCCCGTTCAGGTTCAGCCCTCCGGGAGTTTCCTTTCCCACGGCAGGGGAGTTCATCATCCTGCCTTCCTTCGCATCGAAACTTTCTTCCGATACGTCGCAGCCTTCTATCAGAGGAACGATAGGGAGATCGAAATGACGGGCAAAGGCATAGTCGCGACTGTCGTGTCCCGGCACCGCCATGATGGCGCCCGTGCCGTATCCCGCCAGTACGTAGTCGCTAATCCAGACGGGAATTTTCTCTTTCGTCACCGGATTGACGGCGCAGGCGCCGGAAAAAACGCCCGTCACCTTTCTGTCCGCAATCCGTTCCCTTTCCGTTTTCTTCTTTGTAGCGGCGATATAGGCCTCCACTTCCGCCTGCCGAGAGGGAGTAGTCAGTTTCTGCACCAGTTCGCTCTCCGGCGCCAGCACCATAAAGGTCACTCCGTAGATGGTGTCCGCCCTGGTGGTGAAGACGGTAAAATAATCCTCTTCCTCTCCTGCATCGTTTGCGATATAAAAGCGGAGTTCGGCGCCTTCGCTACGGCCTATCCAGTTTCGCTGCGTTTCCTTGAGCGATTCGGTCCAGTCCACCGTGTCCAGTCCGTCCAGCAGCCGCTGCGCATAGGCCGACACCCGCAGGCACCACTGCCGCATCACCTTCTGTTCCACCGGATGCCCTCCACGTTCGGAGAATCCGTTCACCACCTCGTCGTTGGCCAGCACCGTACCCAGCGCCGGGCACCAGTTGACCATCGTATCGCCGATATACGCCAGGCGATAGTCCAGCAGCGCTTCCTGCTGCTGCTTCCGGCTCATGGCCTTCCACTCTTCGGCAGAGAAGGAATAGCGTCCGCCCGAAGCGACGTTCAGTCCCCCGCCGGTTCCCACCTGTTCAAAGGCGCTCACCAATTCTTCAATAGGCCTTGCCTGCCGAAGGTCGAAGCAGTAGTAGCTGTTGAACATCCGTATGAAAGCCCACTGCGTCCACTGATAATAAGCCGGGTCGCAGGTTTGGACTTCCCGGCTCCAGTCGAAAGAAAAACCTATTTTGTCCAGTTGTTCCCTATACCTTTTGATATTGTTTTCCGTAGTAATCTCAGGATGCTGTCCCGTCTGGATCGCATACTGTTCGGCAGGCAGCCCGTAGGCATCATATCCCATGGGATGGAGCACGTTAAAGCCCCGAAGCCTTTTATAGCGCGAAAAGATGTCCGAAGCAATATATCCCAGCGGATGTCCCACATGCAGTCCCGCACCGGAAGGGTAGGGGAACATGTCGAGCACGTAGCATTTAGGCTTCCCCGCCACCTCGTCCACCCGGTACACCTGGCGGTCTTTCCAGTAGGCCTGCCATCTTTTCTCTATTTCATTGAAATTATATTCCATTGCACACACTGTTGACACATTCGTATTTCAAAGCCCCAAAGTTAATGATTTATTCCAAACAGGATAAGCCGCCCGCCGGTTCGCCCCGTACCGGCAGAGTAGGGGAGGGGCCTCCGCCGATCCGTCCGTCCGGGTAGGGTAGGAGACTATTCTAACTATACATAATAACTGCGTCTGTATGTAGCTGAATCTGCGTCCGTATGTAGCCGGGGCTGCGTCCGTATGTAGCTGTGGCTACGTCCGTATGTAGCTGTGGCTACGTCCGTATGTAGCCGGAGCTACGTCCGTATGTAGCTGTGGCTGCGTCCGTATGTAGTTGGGGCGTATAGTAAGGGGAGTGAATGGATGGGTAAAGGGGGGGGTGCGAAAAGTTCCTTTGGGGCTTTCACTGTATAAACCCTGCCGTATATCGGAATTGCCTTGGTTGCTCTCGTCTTCCCTGAATGTAAAAAAAATTTCTCCTGTAAGAAATTTTGAAGCTTCACACTTTGCTGATCTGTTCGGCAGGGTAGGGTAGGGGGCTGTCCTCACTATACATAATAACTGCGTCTGTATGTAGCTGAATCTGCATCCGTATGTAGCCTGGGCTGCATCCGTATGTAGTCGGGGCTACGTCCGTATGTAGTCGGGGCTGCGTCCGTATGTAGCCGTAGCTGCGTCCGTATGTAGCTGGGGCTGTGTCCGTATGTAGCTGGGGCGTATAGTAAGGGTAGTGAATGGATGGGTAAAGGGGAGGGTGCGACAAGGTTCTTTTGGGACTTTCATTGTATAAACTTTGTCTTATATCGGAATTGCCTCGGTTGCTCTCGTCTTCCTTGAATGTAAAAAAAATTTCTCCTGTAAGAAATTTTAAAGTTTCATACTTCGCTGATCTGTTCGGCAGGGTAGGGTAGGGGACTGTCCTTACTGTCATAATAACTGCGTCTGTATGTAGCCGGGGCGTATGGTAAGGGGGCCTGGGGTATACATTATATGTATGTAAGCCCCAGGCTTAGTGTTTTTCTTATGGATATATTCCGGGCTTATTTTTATGTGAGGTAATTTCCCTGGATCTTCAGGATGGCCTGGGCGAGGCGGTCTATTTCTTCTTTGGTGTTGTAGAAGGCGAAGGAGGGGCGGATGCTGGCTTCTATTCCCATGCGGCGCAGGGCGGGCTGGGCGCAGTGGTGGCCGGCACGCAGGGCTATGCCTTCTTTGTCGAGTAGTTGACCGGCTTCGATGGTGGGTATGCTGTCGAGAATGAAGGATACGACACTGACGCGGTGGCGGGGATCGCCTATCAGATGCAGGCCTTTGATGCGGGCAAGCGTGGTGCGGGCGTATTCGGTCAGCTCGTGCTCGTAGGCTTCGATGCGGGTCAGTCCGAGGCGGCTTACGTAGTCGAGGGCGAGGCCGAGGCCGACGGCGCCGGCTACGTTGGGCGTTCCGGCTTCGAAGCGGGCGGGGGGAGCGTTGAATTGGGTTTCTTCCAGTGTGACGTCTTTTATCATGTTGCCGCCTCCCTGCCAGGGGGGGAGTGTGGCGAGTAGCCGGCGCCTGCCGTAGAGGACGCCGATTCCGTTGGGTGCATATATTTTGTGTCCGGAGAAGACGAAGAAGTCGCAGTCGAGGTTTTGTACGTCTACGGGCGTATGGGCGATGGACTGGGCTCCGTCGATGAGGGTGAGTGCGTTGTAGCGGCGTGCCATTTCGATCATGGTTTTGACGGGCGTCACGGTGCCGAAGGTGTTGTTTACGTGTCCGAAGGAAACGACTTTGGTTTTTGGGCTCAGGAGTCGTTCGTAGTCTTCGAGGATGATGTCTCCGCGGTTGTCGACGGGTATGGCGAGGAGTCGGGCTTTTTTCTCTTTGGCCAGTTGCTGCCAGGGTACGATGTTGGCGTGATGGTCGAGGGTGGAGATGATGATTTCGTCGCCTTCTTCGATATGTTTTCTGCCCCAGGTCTGAACGACGAGGTTGATGCCTTCGGTGGTTCCTCTTACGAAGATGATTTCGTCGGGCGAGGCGGCATGGATGAAGCGCTGTACTTTTTCTCTTGCTGTTTCGTAGGCATCGGTCGAGCGGCCGGCCAGGGTGTGGGCGGCGCGGTGGATGTTTGAGTTGTCTTCGGAGTAGAAACGGGCTACTTCCTGTATGACGGCCAGGGGCTTCTGGGTGGTGGCGGCGTTGTCGAACCATATTAGCGGCTTGCCGTTTACTCTCTGGTGGAGGATGGGGAAGTCGCGGCGGATTCGTTCGGGACTGAAGGCGTCTGCGGTGACGGCGTCGTCGAAGTACATTCGCTGGAGTTCTTCCGAGTAGGGAATGCCCGACTGCAGGGAGGAAAAGGAGCGGTATACGGCGTCGAGGTTGACGCTGTCCGGTTCCGGTTCGGGGGCGGGCTGGGGGCGGTATTCCTCCTGCGGGAAGATTCGCCCGGCTATTTCGCGAAGCCGGGCGAGGTCGTTCGGGTCGAAGCGGGGAGTGTCCATCGTTATTTTTCTACCGTATTGCGGTGCTGGTAATTGTGGTAGAAGCCTACTTCGACGTTCTCCAGTACGGCGATGGCATCGTCGGTGAGGGAGGCGAGGGAGAAGTATTTGGTGAGCAGATAAGATGCGACGCCGAATTTGTCGAGTCCCATCAGTCGTGCCGAGAGGCTGGGGGCGATTTCTCCGGGGATGCCGGCCTGATGAAGTCCTACGACGCCTTGTTCTTTTTCGCCGGTGCGGACGAGGATGATTTCGGTGGTGCCTACGCCCCGGTTGGTGAGGTACTGTCCTTTGATTTCGAGCTTGTCGCTGGGTACGACGGGTATGCCGCGCCAGAGAATCACCGTATGTCCGTAGATGTTTGCGGTGACGGGAGGTACTCCTCTCCAGGTACATTCCCGTTCGAAAGCCGCAATGGCGCGGGGATGTGCAATGAAGAAGGAGGGATTTTTCCAGACCAGGGAGAGTAGCTCGTCGAGATCGTCGGGAGTGGGCGCGCCGTATCGGGCGCTGATTCGGTAGCCGGGTTCGACGCTGCTGAGCAGTCCGAAGTGGCGGTTGTTAATCAGTTCCCATTCCTGGCGTTCGCGTACGCTTTCGATGCTGAGGCGCATCTGCTGTTCGAGCTGGTTATAGGGATTGTTGTAGAGATCGGATACGCGGGTGTGCACTCGGACAACGGTTTGGAGGGTGTTGAGCGAGTATTCGCGGGGATTTTCCTCGTAGTCGATATAGGTTTCGGGGATGATGTTGTCTTCTTCGTGACCGGAGACGAGGTCGATATGTTTTTCTCCGTGGGTGTTCACGGTAGCCCGGAGTCGGAGATGTTCGTCTACGGCTTTCTGAAATTCTTCGCGGAAGTTGGGTACTTCCTCGATGATGCTTTCCAGGGCGGAACTGCTGATGGTGAAGAAAACGCCGGGCGTTACGGCTCTTACGGTGACGGAGGAGAGTTTGTCGGAGAGTATGTCTGCTTCGCCGAAGTACTCCCCTTCGGAGAGGAGGGCGATGCGGAGGTTTTCTCCATGCGGTCCCTTGCTGTAGATTTCGACTTGTCCGCGTGCGACGATGAAGAACTTCCGGCTGTCGTGTCCTTCCTGTATGAGATAGTTTCCGAGGGGTATTTCCTCTATCTCGAACTTCTTTGCCAGACGGTTTACGATGTCTTTGCCGATGTGCGAGAACAGGGGAATCCGGCGGAAGGCTCCGGCGCTGAAGGCCGGTACGCCGTCGTAATATTCTACGTCGATGCGCTCGGCTCTTTTGAGTTCCACTTTGGTACGGTTCACGCGGTAGGTGCCCGAATCAACCTGCACCCAGGGTAGTAGTTTGAGCAGCAGTCGGGGGGTGATGGATCCCATCTGCGGCGGCGTTTTTGTGGTGGTTGCCAGTTGTCGCGCAGTCGATGTTGTTACGCTGCGCTGCAAATCGTTTTTTGCCATACAATTTCCGGTATTATGAGTTAGTGTTTATTTACGGATGATTACTTTGTGGGTGGATCCTTGCAGATGCTCTATTGCTTCTACGTGGAAGCCTTGCTCCTGCGCGGTGCGGGGGACGTTTTCGAGCGGTTCGCCTTCGGAGAGGAGTACTTCGAGGGTGTCTCCGGCGCTGAGTCGGGAGAGTTCGATTTTTGTTTTCACAAATGTCATTGGGCAGTGTTCCTTGGTGATGTCCAGATAATGTGTTGCCATACGGTTGCTATATATAAATGTATAGGATGTGTATATATTAATGTATAGGAGGATCAGATAAAGAGGGTCTGTCCGCCGTCGGCTATCCGGAGAAAAGAAGCTACGCCGAGGACGTCTTTCACTTCGGGGATGAAGTCTTCCTTCGCAAGTCCGAGGATGTGCATGGCCATTTCGCAGGCGTAGAAATTGACGCCCAGTTCCTTTGCGGCCTCAAGGAGTTCTTCGGGAGTAGCTACGTGGTGTTTGCGCATCAGGCTGCGGAAGATGACGGCGCTTGCACCGAAGAAATTGAGCCGGCTCACCGGGGCGGCTTTCAGTCCTCCCATGAAAAAGCCGAACAGCTTGGTGAGCGCCGTTCCTCCGACGAAGCTCCTTCCCTGTTTCCGTTTGATGGCATCCAGTCCCCAGAAGGTGAAAAAGATGTTGACCTCATATCCTACGGCTGCCGCTCCGGTAGCCAGTGTAAATACTGCGGTGAGCTTGTCGAAGTCTCCGCTGAAGCTTATAATCGACAGTTTGTTTGTCATATCATTATTCGGGTTGATTAAACAATATGGTAGATAAGTATCTTTCGCCTGTGTCGGGCAGTACGACGACGATATTCTTCCCCTTGTTTTCCGGTCGTCGGGCAATCTGTATGCCTGCATAGACGGCAGCCCCGGAGGATATTCCTGCGAGGAGTCCTTCTTCGAGGGCAAGGAGTCGTCCTGTTTCGACGGCTTCCTCGTTTTTCACCCGGAATATTTCGTCGACGAATCCGGCATGGTAGGTATCGGGTACAAAGCCTGCTCCGATGCCCTGAATCTTGTGCGGTCCCGACCGTCCCCCCGACAGTACGGGCGAATCGGCCGGTTCGACGGCGATTATTTTTACGGCAGGGTTGAGGCGTTTCAGCACCTCGCCTACCCCGGAGATCGTTCCTCCGGTACCTACGCCGGCTATGAAGATATCTGTTTTGCCGCCGGTATCCTGCCATATTTCCAGTGCGGTAGTTTTCCGGTGTATGGCGGGATTGGCAGGATTCCTGAACTGCTGAAGAATCACAGAGTTCGGAAGTTCTGCGTGGAGCGCTTCGGCTTTCCGGATGGCGCCTCCCATGCCTTCGAAACCCGGCGTCAGTTCGAGCTGTGCGCCGAGGGCTTTGAGCAGCGTTCGGCGTTCGAGGCTCATGGTATCGGGCATGGTGAGGATAATGCGGTAGCCTTTCGAGGCGGCCACCAGTGCGATGGCGATGCCGGTATTCCCGCTTGTAGGTTCTATGATGACGCTGTTTTTGTTCAGCAGCCCCTTTGCTTCGGCATCTTCTATCAGCGACAGGCCGATGCGGTCTTTCACACTCCTTCCGGGATTGAGATACTCCAGTTTGCCGATCAACTGTGCGCCGAGCCGGTATTTTTCCTCTATGTGGGTGAGTTCGAGGAGGGGCGTGTTGCCAATCAGTTCCGTAATGTTTTTCGCTATTTTCGCCATACAGTTTCTATGTGTAATTACTTATTATTTTCGTTTGTTCGTACCACCTCCACTTCTTCCGCCACCCCGTGTACGATGCGGAACGCCTTTAGAAGGGGCGCCTCCCCTGCCAGGGAAACAATCAGGTAGAAGATGTGCGGATCGTAGGCCAGACGGATGTCTTCCGCAGAAGGGCGGGCAGGCGAAGAGGGATGACTGTGGTAACCGGCTATAATCTGCAAGCCTTGGGAGCGGGCTTCTTTCAGCACCTCAAATTGCTCGTGCGGGTCGAAAGAAAAATGCTCCGGGCTGTGGTCGATGTTCGTCAGCGGGTAGTATGCCTGTACCCGGTTGCCGGTTCCCGTCAGCAGTCCGCAGGCTTCGTCGGGCAGTTCGTTGCAGGCCTGCCGGATGATTGCATCCTGTATATGTTGCGGTATCACGATCATCTGTATGCAGGGGTTATTTCCTTTTTAATTCGCATACGGCCTGTTCGGCTTCACGGAGTTCCGTAATCGACGGATGTTCGCCGCATACGGGGCAATGCCTGTTTCTGCGGATATTCACGGTGCGGAAACTCATATTTTTTGCCTGGAACGACAGGATGCGGTTGGTGAGCAAATCTCCTGCTCCCGTCAGAAATTTCAGCGCTTCGGCAGCCTGTATGGTACCCAGCATACCGGCAATAGCTCCCAGCACGCCGGCCTGCGAACAGGTAGGCACTGCATGGGGCGGCGGCGGGCTGTGGAAAGCGCAACGGTAGCAGGCCGTATCGGGTAGATGCGTCAACGTCTGTCCCTCAAACCTCAAAATGCCCCCGTGCGAGAAAGGCTTTCCGCCGAGGACACAGGCATCGTTTATCAGGAATTTTACCGGAAAACTGTCGGTTCCGTCCACTATGAAGTCATAGTCTTTGATGATTCCGGAAGCATTGCCGGCCGTAAGAAACTCCGGATAGGTAACGACCTGCACATCGGGATTGATCAGGTTGATTTTCTCTTTTGCCGAGAGGACTTTAGGCTTTCCCTTATCCGGTGTGAAATGGATAATCTGCCGCTGGAGGTTGCTCAGTTCCACCACATCTCCGTCAATCACCCCCAGCGTGCCTACTCCGGCAGCCGCCAGATAAAGCAAGACCGGCGCTCCGAGTCCTCCGGCGCCAATCACCAGCACCTTTCCGCGTGAGATTTTCTCCTGTCCCTCCACGCCTACGTCCTGCAGGAGGATGTGTCGGCTGTACCGTTCTATCTGGTCGTCGCGAAAGTCCATCAACTTTTTCCTCCACCCATAAAATAGAGGAAGTCCACCTCGTCGCCTTCCCGGAGAGTTGTTTCCCCATACTTTTCACGTACAATAAACACTCCGTTTATCTGTACCGACACCATATCAGGGTGCGAGACACCGTTCTTTTTTATCAGTTCCGTCAGCGTAAGAGGAAGATTTACCTCCTGCACTTCACCATTCACTACTAATTTTGCCATTTGTTGATTATGGTAGTTTAAGGGCAAAAATAGGACGTTTGCGGATATAATGTAAATACCACGTGCAGGGTATATTTTGGGGCGGGGTGGGGGAGGGGGGCAGTAAAGAAAATGAGCAGGGTATTACATACGGAGCATGGAACTGCTATACTATGTTGGTAAGAATGGGTCAATCTTTAAAAAAATGACTTCAACAAAGTCTATTATTCAGGGATTTTTTGAAAGCACTTTAATAGTTTTCCAAAACTGTTATTTCAGAAAAACGCCGGCAGGAATATCCCGGGTCATTGATAAGACGCCGGTACGGTTTATCTGCTGTCCGTGTTTACGGTTTCCATCCGTCTCTTTCCTGACTTTTTCATCTACCGGATGGGCGTAACCGGCGAACAGGCTCATTAAAGGCACTTTGGCGTAAAAAGCCTGTTTGACGAATATGGTGGTTTTGTCGGAAAAGTCCTCTACTTCAACCCGCGACTTCCGCCGCATATTCTTGCCTGTCAGGCAGGGAGGTGCACAGGATTTCGTCTGTCCCGTCCAGTAATTTATCCTTTATCAGGCGGGTGACTGAAAACCGGCTCTTTGGGCGGAATGAGTTTTATACGTACCTTTGCCGCATAAAATCAGTCTCAAATGCAAAAGATTAGGAATATCGCAATTATCGCTCATGTGGATCACGGAAAAACAACGCTTGTAGATAAAATGCTGCTGGCAGGTAAACTTTTCAGAGAAGGACACGAAGAAATCGACCAGTTTTTAGATAGCAACGACCTGGAACGTGAACGGGGTATCACCATCCTGGCAAAAAACGTCTCCATACAGTATAAGGGTTACAAGATAAATATTATTGATACGCCGGGACATGCCGACTTCGGAGGCGAAGTGGAGCGTGTACTGAATATGGCCGACGGATGCCTGCTGCTGGTTGACGCTTTTGAAGGGCCGATGCCGCAAACCCGTTTCGTCCTGCAAAAAGCTATTCAGATGGGATTGAAACCTATCGTGGTGGTAAACAAAGTAGACAAGCCGAACTGCCGCCCGTCGGAAGTGCAGGAAATGGTGTTCGACCTGATGTTCAGCCTCGACGCTGCGGAAGAGCAGTTGGACTTCCCTACCGTGTACGGCTCGGCCAAGCAGGGCTGGATGTCGGACGACTGGACGAAACCTTCCGATTCTATCTGCCCCCTGCTCGACGCCATCATCGAACATATACCCGAACCGGAATCGCTGGAAGGCAGTTCGCAGATGCTCATTACCTCGCTCGACTATTCCAAATACGTGGGACGAATCGCCGTGGGGCGTATACACCGGGGCGAACTGAAGGAGGGGCAGGAAATTATGCTGTGCAAACGGGATGGTTCCCGGATAAAGTCGAAGATAAAGGAAGTAAACGTATTCGAAGGATTGGGACGTACCAAGGTCTCTTCCGTACGTTCGGGAGACATCTGCGCGCTGATTGGCATCGAAGGATTCGAAATAGGCGAAACGGTATGCGACATAAACGACCCGGATCCGCTGCCTGCTATTGCTATCGACGAGCCGACTATGTCGATGCTTTTCACCATCAACAATTCCCCCTTCTTCGGGAAAGACGGTCGGTACGTAACTTCCAGACATATATACGAACGCTTGCAGAAGGAGCTGGACAAAAACCTGGCGCTGCGCGTGGAACCGACCGACTCGGCGGATGCCTGGCTGGTATACGGTCGCGGCGTTCTCCACCTTTCGGTGCTGATTGAAACCATGCGACGTGAAGGATATGAACTGCAGGTAGGCCAGCCGCAGGTAATCGTGAAGGAAATAAACGGCGTCAGATGCGAACCGGTGGAACAGCTCTCCATCAACTTGCCGGAGGAATCTTCCAGCCGTATCATCGACATCGTGACCAAACGCAAAGGAGAAATGACCTTGATGGAAAGCAAGAACGGACGTATGCATCTGGAATTTACGATTCCCTCGCGCGGCATCATCGGACTGAACAATACCGTACTGACTGCTTCGGCAGGCGAAGCCATCGTTGCGCACCGTTTCCTGGAATACCAGCCCTGGAAAGGAGAGATAGAACGCCGTGTGAACGGCTCGATTATCGTAATGGAAACAGGTACTGCCTTTGCATACGCCCTCAACAACCTGCAATCGCGCGGACGTTTCTTTGTAGCTCCGCAGGATGAAGTCTATGCCGGACAGGTGGTAGGCGAACATACCAAGGAAGGCGATTTGGTCGTGAACGTAACCAAATCGAAGAAACTGACGAATATGCGTGCATCCGGCTCCGACGACAAAATTTCCCTGGCGCCGCCCGTCATCTTCAGCCTCGAAGACGCCCTGGAATATATCAAAATAGACGAATACGTGGAAATTACTCCTTCCCACATGCGTATGAGGAAAATCATCCTCGACGAAAACGAGCGTAAACGGCAGAACAAGAAATAAGGGAAAGATTGTGACTTTGCCAAACGCCCTGCCTGACAAATTGTCGGATTTCCTCCTTGGCATATTATTTGAATATGCTTTTTCGTAAAGAATTATTGTTTAACTTAATAACAGGAGGACTTGATTATGAATTTAATTAGAAGAAATCAGAATTGGTTGCCCGAAGTGTTTAATGATTTGTTCAGCAACGACTGGATGTTAAGGGCAAATGCAACAGCGCCGGCTATCAACGTGATTGAATCCGAGAATGATTACAGAATTGAAGTCGCTGCTCCCGGCATGACGAAAGGCGATTTTTGTGTACGCATAGATGATGACAACAACCTTGTGATCTCTATGGAAAAGAAGGCTGAAAATTCGGAGAAGAACGAAAACATGCTTTATCTGAGACGCGAATTTTCGTACAGCAAATTTGAGCAAAAGATGATTCTTCCTAAAAATGCCGACAAAGAGAAAATCGCTGCCAAAATGGAGCACGGAGTTCTGGATGTGTCTATCCCTAAGATGAAAGAGGAAGATATCAAAAAGAACATGAAGATAATCGAAATCGGTTGACGCTTCGCAAGACCGACCGGCGGAACAAACGGAAAAGCTGTTACTGTTAATGAGTAACAGCTTTTTTTATTTCGGATTTTTACCGGTTTGATTCAACCGATGAAATAATAAAATTTTCTATCCCCATTCTCCCGCCTGCTTAACGCAATTCATTATTCTGCTTTTCTACTGCTCCGAAACCTTGACATGCTGAAATCTTAGATAAAATTGGCGAAAAATGAGAATAAAATTAAAAATCCTTTAAAAAATTATGTGTAGAGTGATCAAAATTTATAATTCTTATAAAAAGTTACATCAGATATCCAAGGGATTTGAAACTCCTTTAATAAATCATATAAAAAACTATAGGAATTTACAATTTATATAAAAGCTTATATTAGTGATATAAGGAATTTGGAATTTCTTTGACAAATCATATGACAAGTCATAAGAATTCGAGATTCCTATAAAATGTCGTATGAAATATGCAAGAAATTTAGGATTCTTTCAACAAATCCTGCAACGAATCATAAGAGTTCAGAATTCCTATAAAATATCGAATGGATATATAAAGAAGTTCGAGATTCCTGTAAAATGTCATACGAAGTATCGAAGGAATTTGGAATTCTTATACTATACCACGCGAAATGTCATAGAAGTTCGGGATTCCTGTAAAATATCATGCGAAACGTTCTGGGAATTTGTGATTCCTGATGAAAGGCTATATGGGGAAGTTAAAGAATTTGGGATTCTTATAGGAAGTCATACCGGATATTACAGGAATTTGAAATTCCTGCAAGAAATTGTACCGGATATATATAGAATTTGAATTTGTCGGGCTGGAGGAAAAAATCATCTGTCAGCGGCAGTTCAATTTTTCTTCTGCTTTCTTCATAATTATTTCTGCTTTTTCTCTGAATGTAATTTCACTCTCAAATATCGTTTCGCCTCCTATATCTTCCCCCATACTTACCCATTCTCCATTGCAATTGTAAAAGTACCAAACTCCATATCCAAAAGAATTGAGGTATGCGTCATTTACAACTCCGGCCAGTTGGTTTTTGTGTGTAAATATCTTTTTAATGCCAATATCCAATATCCTATTTCTTTCCGATTCGTTTGTATGGTCTTTATCCAATCGTGACGTTTTGATTTCAGATACGTATGCATTCAGAGGGGTCTTATCATCCAGGTTCAGCAATTCAGCAATCTTCTTATTTACCGGAAGAGATGTGTAAGCATTTTCCGGGAGTGCGTTTTTCTTCAAAAGAATCTTTGATTTTATTTTTGTTGATTTTATTTCGCCTTGTTCAAGATGGACAAAATAGGAATTGTGCACGTCGCTTTGACTGACGAATTCAACAGCTTTTCCATTTTCGAAAAGTATTCCGGCCTTATCATCCGTTGCATATCCGGAATGTATTTTATGTTTTTTCATCATCTCATGATATAATTCTTTACGGGCATCTTGCGAATAGTGAGGGCAGTTGCTGTAGGATAAAAATCCCAAGCCTTCTGCCATGCTTAGCTTTACAGGACGTGAGTCGCTTATTCCATGCTGAAACCAGCAAATGGATCCGGCGCTTCCGCCTGCCAGGATTATTCCTTTTTTCAGCGCCTTCTTCAGGATAAGATCGATTCCCTGCGCTCGCCAGATACCAAGCATATTCAGCGTATTGCCTCCTCCAACCACAATGGCATCCGAATTGAGCAGGATATCCTCAAAAGACGGATTCTTTTCCGAAGAACTTACCCAAACTTTGAGAATAACGGTATCTATTTTCAGCGTATTGCAGATACTTCCCCAATAGTTGATATTATCCTGATTGTCGGCGCTTGCGGTCGGCATATAACAAATCTTCGGATTCTCTTTTTTTGTCAGATCGACTATGTATTGCGTAAACTTCAATTGAATATCACTGCCCCAAATAAAGATTGTTTCATTTGTTTTCCCGGCATTTTGCTGAGCGTCTAAACGTTCTGTTCCTGTCACACAAAGCGCCAGAAATAAAAGGCATCTCACTGTTATCTGTTTCATTGTTCAAATTGTTGCTAATTGTTCTACCGGCTCATGGAATTATTTAAAATGCGTATTGCTGATTCAGGATAATTTTTGATCCGGGTTTCCCGACCGGCAGCAAACTTACATAAAGATTATGATACACAGTCCCCGCATGAAGGGTTTTTGCTATTTTTGCCGTAAATCTGTTTCAAACACTTCATATTCACACAAGACATTTTATGCATTATGGCTACCATCCTGAAATCAAACCGAAGAGAGTTCAGAGAAGATCCGAACAAAATAGACAACTTCAGAATGGGCGAAGCGGGAGCGCATCAGTTGTACAACCATACGGAAGAGCCTTGCGTTTACTTGGATATACGGACGTTTATCGGATACGATGTATGCGAATATCCCGATTCAAATAAGATTTTCCTTGTTCCTTCCTACGAGATATTCGCTAAAGATTCCCGGAAGAATTATTTTGACGGGGAGGAAAATATTCGGGATAAGTGGAAAGAAATCGGGAACAAAGGAGAATAAATCCACCGGCAAACCTCAGCCCGCACTTCTTCTCTCTCTTTTCTCTCTTTCCAGATCTTCCCGGCTCTTGCTCTGAGTCACCAGATAGACGCCGGCAAAAACGAGAGCGGCCGACAGCAATTTCTCCGTGCTGAAACTGTCCTGACCTATCAGGACGGCAAGCAAAGATGCCACAATCGGCTGAATGTAATTGTACATGCTGACGGTCGTAGGACGCAGTCGTTTCAGCGACATGGGTATCAACAGATAAGGAATGAATGTGGCAAACATGAGCACATAGAAAATAGCTCCCAGTTCGTTCCAGTCCAGAGCTTCCCGATGAAAAGCCGGCGCATCCTCCACCTGCCGGTACATAAGGGGAAACAGAATGACAGCCGAAAAAAGAAACATCCACTTCATAATCGTAACGGCCGAATAACGCTGGCTCAAGGGTCTGGACAGTACGACGTACACGGAATAAAGAAGATTGCTGGCCACAATCCGCAGGTTGCCGCCCAGTCCGCTGTCCTGATTGTCGGCCGGGCCGGCCGAAAGAATCAGCATAAGCGCACCGGCTACACCCAGCAGGACGCCGAATATCTTCTGACCGGTAATGGGTTCCTTCAGAATAAGAGCCGCCAGAAGCATGACGTAAATGGGGCCGGCCGTAGCGATAATGGATGCATCAATGGGTGAAGTAAGATTCAGGCCGGACATAAACAGACTTTGATTGAGCGTAATGCCGCATAAGGCGCAGAGAAAAAGTATTCCTAAATCTTTCAGGGGAACTTTCTCGTACGGAATGAAGAGAGAAGTTATCCAGAACATGATACAGCCGAACAATACACGCAGAAGCGTCAGCGCTTCGGGAGTCAGATGGAAAGGTATCAGAAACTTGGATATGGAGATATTTACGGCAAACAGAATATTCGCCAGGAAGATAAGGATATGACCTTTTATTTTTTCATTACTCATTATACCCGTATACTTATGTGTGTTCGCAGGATAGAACCGGCGATACTAATATATATATGTACCCGTCTTCCGGTTTATTTCGGAAGCCTGAGTAATAATCACCTGTTTCACTCCGGCATCAATAGCCCCGAAAGCGTTTTCCAGCTTGGGAATCATGCCTCCCTGCACGATGCCTTGTGCCACATACTGCCTGAACGCGGCGCGATCCAGCCGGGCGATTACGCTCCCGTTGTCGTTCGGATCCAGCAATACGCCTTTCTTTTCAAAGCAGTAGACCAGCGTTACGTCAAAATATCCCGACAAGGCCTCCGCCACTTTTCCGGCGATGGTATCGGCGTTTGTATTCAGCAAATGCCCCTGTTTATCGTGCGTAAGCGGCGCCAGTACAGGGACGACATGCTGCCGGATGAGCGAAACCAATATATCGGCATTCACCTCTTTCACATCCCCCACATATCCGTAGTCCATCTCTTCCACCGGACGTTTATCCGAACGTATCAGGTTCATATCGGCGCCCGTCAGACCCAGTGCGTTCATCCCTAAAGCCTGCAAACCCGCCACGATATGTTTGTTGATCAGTCCTCCGTATACCATCGTGACAATCCGCAGCGTTTCCTTATCCGTAATCCTTCGGCCATTCACCATCCGGCTTTCCACCCCCAGGCGCTCCGCCAGTTGAGTGGCCAGACTTCCGCCACCATGCACCAGTATTTTATTCCCCGATATAGCTGTAAAATCACGAAGCAATTGCTGAAGCGTAAGCTCATCCTCAACAATCTTTCCTCCCACCTTAACCAAAGTAAGCTTTTCCATGTCCAATCAACTCTATAATATTTTGCGTCAAAAGTAGCAAAAAAAGAAAGATTTACTACATTTGCATCCGGAACGCGGTAGTAGCTCAGTTGGTAGAGCATCAGCTTCCCAAGCTGAGGGTCACGAGTTCGAGTCTCGCTTACCGCTCAAGGCCACAGTAATTATTCTTTCAGGCTGTTACAATCAAAAGTAACAGCCTTTTTTCGTCCCGGGAATGATGATGCGGGATAGACAAAAAACCTGAAAGTTGGCTGTGTGGCGTATAGTGTAACAGGAAATAAAAGGTACTACGTGGCAGAGCCGTCCGGCCGGGTTTGAGTGTCATATCGGTCGGAATACTGAAGCAGAGACAGTCTTTCTCCGTCCCATTCGATATAGGAGAAGAGCTTCATCCAGTCGCCGGCTATCAGCAGGCGCGACGTGCGGCTCAGCATAAGGTCGAGCATGATGTGGCGATGCCCGAAGATAAAGAAATGAATATCCGGATGTGTTTTCAGGTATTCTTTGGCAAAGGATACGAGGTATTCGGAGGCTTCTCCGAGGTATTCTCCGCAGTCGTCTTTCTCCGTTCCTTTCTCCCGGCTGCGGAGCGACCAGCCCAGCGCGAAGCCGAATGTCCAGCGGGGATGGATTCCCGCATACACCCACTGGCAGAATCTGTTCCGGAAAAAGGCGCGCAGGAAGCGAAACGTGCGGCTGCGGCAGTCCACCTCGTCGCCATGACCCAGGAAGAAGCGTTTGCCGAGCAAATCGACGGTCAGCACGTCGCGGTGAATCACGGCGCCGATTTCCTCCGGCAGGTAGCGGAACATCCAGATGTCGTGATTGCCGGTGAACAGATGAATCTCTATCCCCCGGTCGGAAAGCTCCGCCAGCTTGCCGAGGAAACGTACAAAACCTTTCGGCACGACGTAGCGGTATTCGAACCAGTAGTCGAACATATCTCCCAGGAAGTATACGGCGGAGGCTTCACTGCGGATGGAGTCCAGCCAGTCGACCAGTTTCTTTTCGATGGCCGACGGATCCCGATGAAAGCGGGCGCCCAGGTGAGCGTCCGATACAAAGAAGATTTTCTTCGGAGACTGTTCCATGCGGCAGGGCGTATTCAAAGGAAGCCCAGCTCCAGTTTGGCTTCTTCCGACATCATGTCCCTGTTCCATTCCGGTTCGAATACAAGGTTTACCTCCACGCCGGCCACTTCTTCCACCGATTCCACTTTCATGCGGATATCTTCCACGATGTAATCGGCCGCGGGGCAGTTGGGGGCAGTCAGGGTCATGTCGATACGCACGTTTTTTGCCTCGTCCACTTCCACGCCGTATATCAGCCCCAGGTCGTAGACGTTGACCGGTATTTCCGGGTCGTATACCGTTTTCAGCATGGCGACAATCGCCTCTTCCGTCTGGAGAAATTCGTTTTGCATTGTTTTTTCGATTTTATTTTTATTGACTGTAAAGGATATACGCGATGAGTCTAAAGCTTTCCTTCGTCGGCATAGCTGTAATAGCGGTTGTCGGACAGTATGAGGTGGTCAAGCAGTTTTATCCCCATCATTTTGGCGGCGTTCCGTACCCGCTGCGTCAGGGCATCGTCCTGGACGCTGGGTTGGATATTTCCCGAAGGATGATTGTGGCAGAGGATCAGGCCGCAGGCCAGCGACTGTATGGCGGCTCGCAGGATGATCCGTATGTCGACCGGCGTTTCGGCGGTACCGCCCTGGCTGATTTTCACCTTTTCTATCACTTTGGCTGCCGGGCTGGTCAGCGCAATCCACATTTCCTCGTGCCTCAGGTCGCACAGCAGGGGATAGAAGAGGGCATGTACATCCTTGCTGCACGTAATGCTATGCTGCCGGGGGCGTTCGTCGGCATTCCGCCGGCGTCCCAGTTCCAGCGCTGCGGAGATGGTCACGGCCTTGGCCTCTCCGATTCCGCTGAATCCGGTCGTCAGTTCCTTGACGGAAAGTTTTCCCAGTGCATTCAGACTATTTTCTACCGAGTGCAGGATGCGCTGCGACAACTGTACCGCCGATTCCTTCCGGCTGCCCGATCCTATTAAAATAGCAAGGAGCTCGGCATCACTCAGCGCCGAAACTCCTTTTTGCAGCATCTTCTCCCGCGGGCGGTCTTCTGCCGCCCATTCCTTGATAGACAGTTTATCCACAGTGTAAGGTTTCGGCAAACGTTAATCGCGTACCCGTCCGATGTATGATCCGTCCCGCGTATCCACCTCTATCTTTTCGCCTGCATTGATAAACAGCGGCACGCGCACCTCGGCTCCGGTTTCCAGCGTGGCCGGTTTCAGCGTATTGGTAGCCGTATCGCCTTTCAGTCCGGGTTCCGTATAGGTTACTTCCAGGGCCACGTGCGCCGGCAGTTCGCAGGTCAGGATTGTTTCGGTCGTTGCATGTACCATGGCTTCCACGAGATCGCCCTCCTTCAGAAACTGCACGCCGCTGATGCTTTCGGCCGGTATATTGATCTGGTCGCAGGTTTCGGTATGCATAAAATTGTATCCCATATCATCCTTGTAAAGATACTGGTACGGACGGCGTTCGATACGCACCTCATCCACTTTCACTCCGGAGTTCCAGGTTTTGTCGATGACGCGGCCGGTCGTTATATTTTTCAGCTTCGTACGTACGAAGGCCGGACCCTTGCCGGGTTTTACATGCAGAAATTCAACGATAAAATAATATGTTCCGTCTATATCCAGACACATTCCATTTCTAAAATCAGCAGTCGTTGCCATAAATGTATTTATATAATTTGATTAATAATTATAATTTGATTAATAATTCCTTGAAACAGACTGCAAAAGTAAGCTATCTCCCCCAAAGATGCAAATCGGATGCCCGGAGAAGAAGCCACTCAATGAATACCTTTCCGGGATGTGTTTTAAGGAAAGGGGATGCTGCGAACGCCTATAAATCAGGCTTGAGTAAAGAAATAATAATTACGTTTGCGCTTGTAGAAGCATTAATAAATTCTTAGAAATGATGGAATATACAATGATAGAGCAAGAACCTGATTTAATAATGGAATCTTTAATCACTTATATCGCTGAAAACAAAGATCAACGAGGCATAAAGCCAATTTTCAAAACTTCTGAAACGGTTTTATATCATGACGACTGTTTGGAAATTATGAATCGGTTCCCTGATAATTGTGTTGATATGATTTTTGCTGACCCTCCTTACAATTTGTCAAATGGAGGAATTACCTGTCACGCAGGTAAAATGGTTTCCGTGAATAAAGGGAAATGGGACAAAAGTGAAGGCTTCGACAAAGATTTGGATTTTCACGAAAAGTGGATTTCAGAATGTCGTAGAATTTTAAAACCGGGTGGTACTATTTGGATTAGTGGTACAAATCATAATATATATCAGTGTGGGTTCTTATTACAAAAGCTAAATTTTCATATACTTAATGACATTTCATGGTTTAAACCCAATGCTGCGCCAAATCTTGCCTGCACCACATTTGCACACAGCCACGAAACGTTGCTCTGGGCAAAGAAAGACAAAAAGGCCAAACATATATTCAACTATGAAAAGATGAAAAACGGCGTTTTCAAGGAAGATAAGATGAAAATGCCGGACAAACAGATGCGTAGCGTTTGGAGTATTCCTACGCCGGCACCTGACGAAAAAACTTTTGGAAAGCACCCGACACAAAAACCCCTGGCATTGCTAAAGCGGATTGTATTGTCTTCTACCGACAAAGGCAGTTTGATTCTTGACCCCTTTAACGGAGGTGGAACAACCGGCATAGCTGCTAAAATTATTGGAGACAGAAGATATATCGGCATTGACATAGAAAAAGAATATATTGATTTAACTGTAAAGAGATTCAATCAAATAAACAATCCAAATAACCTTTTCTATTATGAGCAGTAATTCCTGGGAAGCATTTGGATTTTGCTTATGCTTCAAGTTTAATCCGTACTTTTTTAGAAGACGACAGTCTTGTATTAACTGTCAGAGGTAGAAAGTGTACGCCTAAATTTTCATTTAGGGTTGGCAAGCAAAATATTACAGCGGAAAGTGTACAAACAGAAGTTGATGCGGGATATGAGGGAAAGAAGCATCCTAAGTTAAACTCCAAATGAAAAAGAAAAAAAGAGATGAGAAACAGGCAAAAAAAATTTATAGAGCCTTTAAAGAATATTGGTATTAAAGGCTATTTATGGGGCAATCTATTTGATTAT
>JAISMW010000067.1 GCA_031276545.1 Tannerellaceae bacterium | reverse complement strand
AATTTCAGCGTGAGTTCGACGTAAGAACCCTTGTTTAGGGAAGAGTACCCCCGCGGTTTGGAGGAACTCCCCCACAGCTTCCTGCAACACCTCCATCGCCTGGAACAATTGATTCAAGGCAATAAAAGTTTGACTTTCCTACCCGGTAGGAAGGCCGATCGCCGTCCGGTTTGCCTTTTCCGAAAAAAGGGAAGGCCGATCGCCGTCCGGTTTAGCCTTTCCGAAAAAAGGGAAGGCCGATCGCCATCCGGTTTGACCTTCCTGTTGTCAACAGGAAGGAAAGCAATTTCCGCCGAGATCTTCCAGCAGATTGTAGATGGCGCCCGATTTTTCGGAACAGGGGGGCGTCTCCCAGGGCACGCTCAAGCCATTGTAGGCTGATTAGAGTTAAACCCGAAGCCACGGGTTCTTACGTCGAACTCGCGTTAAAAACAGAAGGGCAGGAAGCCAAAAAGAAAATGGGTGCTTTACGGAAGCGCTCAGGTAGAACTCGCCTGAAAATTGAATACTACCGGAATTGCCGAATCACTGAAATTCCTTCCAACCGTTTGTTTATTTGAAAAAAGGATTTACCTTTGCCGGCCAAAGTAAGACAATAGAATAAAACAACATCATAGAATGAAAAGAACATATCAACCCTCCAACAGGAAAAGAAAGAACAAACATGGTTTTCGTTCAAGAATGGCAACGGCCAACGGCCGTAGAGTTTTGGCTTCCCGTCGTGCAAAAGGAAGAGCCAAATTGACGGTTTCCGACGAATTTAACAAATAAACATCCAGCCGATCGTTTCGGCAAAGAAGGTAATAAAGTCTCGTGTGTCCTCCGGACATAGGAGACTTGGTTTATATGGGCGTATATGGGCATTCATTATCCATAAACAGTTTGCCGTTTTCGTTTCGCTCTTTGCAGTAACAAATCACTTCTATCCCATTCCTCTGTGCAGAAACACATATTTATCCCGTATATTTGTCCACATCATTCTCTAACCATTTTATAGTTTACAATCATGGAAATAAATGAAGTCAATCCCGGAAACGAAATTCAGGTAGAACTCACAGAAGAAGTCGCCCAGGGAATATATGCCAACCTGGCAATCATTGCACATTCTTCGTCCGAGTTTATCCTCGACTTTATCAGGGTGGTGCCCGGCGCACCCAAAGCACAGGTAAAGAGCCGTATTATACTTACCCCCGACAATGCCAAACGGCTACTGTATGCATTGCAGGACAATATCAGGAAGTTTGAAGAACAGGAAAAGAACACAAAATACGATAACATCCTTCCTCCCTTGGGCGGGATAAAAGGCGAAGCCTGAAATCACGGCTTACAAGCTGTAACCGACGCATGAACTCGAAATGCCCCGGCCTGTATTTTGCTATTTTCACATTGTTGTTACTCTTATTTATTCTACATTTGCACCCTGTTATTAAACGATATAATATCAGTCTTATAAAACAACAAAGATTATGGCAGATTTAAAAGAAAAACTTTTCTCTGAATTTCCTCCAATCCCGGCAGAAGAGTGGATGGCAAAGATTACGGCAGACCTGAAAGGGGCTCCGTTTGAGAAAAAGCTTGTCTGGAAGACAAGTGAAGGATTTGACGTAAATCCTTTCTATCGCGCGGAAGACATCGAAGGGGCGAAAACAGTTTCTTCCTTACCCGGCGAATTTCCTTTTGTTCGTGGGACAAAGAAGGATAACGATTGGAAGATACGTCAAAACATTGACGTTACCGATTTCAAGGCAGCTAACAGGAAAGCGCTCGACCTGCTGCAAAAGGGAATCACATCCCTTGGATTTCATTTCAAAGGAGAGGATGTAAACCCGGAAAACATCACAACTCTGTTAAATGGTATTTACCCCGAATGTCTGGAGTTGAACTTCAAGACCTGCCACCACAAGGCAGAAGCGCTGATTGACATTCTGGGCAATTATCTGGAAGGAACGGGAGCCGACCCGGACAAATGCTTCGGTTCCATAAACTACAATCCGTTTAAAAAACCGCTGGTCAAAGGATTGACATTCGACAACTGGACAGAACAGGCCATAGCCATACTCCGTGCCTCCGCAGCGATACCCCGTTACAGGGTGCTGGCAGTAGATGCCTGCCTGCTAAGTGATGCCGGCGCTTACATTTCTCAGGAATTAGGATATGCCTTAGCCTGGGGAAATGAAATCCTGGCCAAATTAAGCGATGCCGGATTCGCGGTCGATACCGTTGCTCAAAAAATCAAATTCAACACAGGCATCGGTTCAAACTATTTCATGGAAATAGCAAAGTTTCGCGCTGCCCGCTGGCTATGGGCTGAAATTGTGGCGGCCTACAATCCGGAGGATACATCATCCTGCAAAATGGTTCTCCATGCACAAACCTCGTGGTGGAACCAAACCTTGTACGATGCCCATGTGAATCTGCTTCGCACACAAACCGAAGCCATGTCGGCAGCCATTGCCGGTGTAGATTCCATCTCCGTATCTCCTTTCGACGAAACCTATCAGACGCCCAACGACTTCTCCGAACGTATCGCCCGCAACCAACAATTATTGCTCAAGGAAGAATGTCATTTCGATAAGGTTGTCGATCCTTCCGCCGGTTCCTATTATATAGAAGTATTGACGAACTCGCTGGCAGACGTAGCCTGGAAACTCTTTCTCGAAACAGAAGACAGGGGAGGATTTTACACCTTGGCGAAATCGGGCGAAGTGCAACGTGCCGTAAATACATCCTCTACTGCCAGGAAGAAAGCCATCGCCACTCGTCGGGAAATTCTGTTAGGTACCAATCAGTATCCCAATTTTACCGAAACGGCGGCTGCCAAGATAAAAGAGATGGCACAATCCGGCTGTAATTGTGGAGAAGAAGCGACGATTCCGGTGCTTGACTTCTCGCGCGGCGCTTCCGAGTTCGAGGCTTTACGCCTGACTACCGAAAAAAGCGGCAAAACACCGAAAGTGTTTATGCTGACCATCGGCAATCTCGCCATGCGTCTGGCCCGTTCGCAATTCTCCAGCAACTTCTTTGCTTGTGCCGGATACAAAATAATCGACAATTTAGGATTCGACACCGTAGATGCAGGAGTAGAGGCTGCCGTCAGGGCCGGAGCCGAAGTCGTAGTCCTTTGCTCAAGCGACGACGAATACGCCGAACTGGCCGTCCCGGCCTACAAGGCGCTGGCCGGCAGGGCTGAATTTGTAGTAGCCGGCGCCCCGGCCTGTTCCGACGAACTGAAAGCGCAGGGCATCACCAACTTTGTAAACGTCAGGAGCAACGTCCTCGAAACATTGAAAGCGTTTAATGCTAAATTAGGAATTGAATTATGAGACCGGATTTTAGAAAAATAGATATAAAGAACGCCGGATTCGCTGCAACCGATGCTGTCGAATGGGCGAAAGACAACGGTATAGAAGCCGATTGGAAAACACCTGAACATATCCAGGTGAAATCAGTGTATACAAAAGAAGACCTTGAAGGAATGGAGCATCTCAACTATGCTTCCGGACTTCCTCCCTACCTGCGCGGCCCGTATAGCGGAATGTACGCCATGCGTCCCTGGACTATCCGTCAGTATGCCGGATTCTCTACGGCCGAAGAATCGAACGCTTTCTATCGCCGCAACCTGGCTTCCGGACAAAAAGGATTGTCGGTAGCCTTCGACTTGGCTACACACCGCGGATACGATGCCGACCACGAACGGGTTGTAGGCGACGTAGGAAAAGCCGGCGTGTCCATCTGTTCGCTGGAAAATATGAAAGTCCTGTTCGACGGTATTCCGCTGAATAAGATGTCTGTTTCCATGACCATGAACGGAGCTGTGCTCCCCATACTGGCTTTCTATATCAATGCCGGACTGGAACAGGGCGCTCAACTGGAAGAAATGGCCGGTACCATACAGAACGACATCCTGAAAGAATTTATGGTGCGAAACACTTACATCTATCCGCCGGAATTTTCGATGAAAATCATTGCCGATATTTTTGAATATACCTCGCAGAAGATGCCGAAATTCAATTCTATCTCTATCTCGGGCTACCACATGCAGGAAGCCGGAGCTACGGCCGATATCGAAATGGCTTACACCTTGTGCGACGGGATGGAATACCTCCGCGCCGGCATCAATGCCGGTATCGACGTGGATGCTTTTGCTCCGCGTCTCTCCTTTTTCTGGGCTATCGGGATGAATCACTTTATGGAAATAGCCAAGATGCGTGCAGCGCGTATGTTGTGGGCTAAGATTGTGAAGAGCTTCGGAGCTAAAAACCCCAAATCGCTGGCGCTTCGTACCCACTGCCAAACGTCCGGATGGTCGCTCACCGAACAGGACCCCTTCAACAATGTAGGACGTACCTGTATCGAAGCCATGGCGGCAGCCTTGGGGCACACCCAATCGCTGCACACCAACGCTCTCGACGAAGCCATCGCCCTGCCTACCGACTTTTCCGCACGTATAGCCCGCAATACCCAGATATACATACAGGAAGAAACGCAGGTATGTAAAGAAATCGATCCCTGGGCCGGCTCGTACTACGTGGAATCGCTCACCAATGAACTTGTACACAAAGGCTGGGAGTTGATTCAGGAAATAGAAAGCATGGGCGGTATGGCCAAGGCCATCGAAACCGGCTTGCCCAAAATGCGTATCGAAGAAGCCGCCGCACGCACACAGGCACGTATCGACTCCGGCTCTCAAACGATCGTAGGTGTGAACAAATACCGTCTGGAAAAGGAAGCGCCTATCGACATTCTTGAAATAGACAATACAGCCGTACGTTTGGAGCAAATCGAACGGCTGAAAGAGCTTCGTGAAAAGCGCGACGATGCGGCCGTAAAGCAAGTGCTTGCCGAGATTACCGAGTGTGCCCGCACGAAGAAAGGCAATTTGCTGGAATTGGCTGTAAAAGCGGCCGGACTTCGCGCCACCTTAGGCGAAATATCCGATGCCTGCGAAGCTGTTGCAGGACGTTATAAAGCAATCATTAGAACTATATCAGGCGTGTATTCATCAGAAACAGGAAAAGATGCAGACTTCCTCAAGGCCACGTTGCTGGCCGAACAGTTTGCAAAGAAAGAGGGTCGCCAGCCACGTATCATGATCGCCAAAATGGGGCAAGACGGACACGACCGCGGTGCGAAGGTTGTAGCAACCGGTTATGCCGACTGCGGTTTCGACGTGGACATGGGTCCCCTGTTCCAGACTCCGGCCGAAGCAGCCCGTCAGGCAGTGGAAAACGACGTACATGTAATGGGCGTTTCTTCTCTGGCTGCCGGACACAAGACGTTGGTGCCGCAGGTAATTGAAGAACTGAAAAAACTGGGACGTCCCGACATCATCGTGATTGCCGGGGGCGTTATCCCTGCCCAAGACTATGATTTCCTCTATAAGGCAGGCGTAGCTGCTATTTTCGGACCGGGAACGTCCGTCTCCAAGGCCGCTGTGCAAATACTGGAAATCCTGCTGGCTTAAAACTGAACATCCCCCCTTCACCGTATTCGCAGAAGTATATCTGCAAAGGTGAAGGGGGGATGATTTTTTTTGCCCGTCCGATTATTCGGAAACCGGCGTCTTCCGTCTGTTTACTTCCTTTCGCATAACGTGCTCCTTATAACCCAGGTCACGTATGAAGGTGCTTCCATATTCCATAAAACAATCATACAGGAAACGGTCTGAAGGATTGCCGATCAACTGTCCTATCAAATGGCGGTAACGCATCTGAGCCTTCGAAGACCTCACTTTTCGCAATACTTCCAGTTGTTCAAACCGGGCAAGCAATAAGCGGTTACGCCCTTCCTGCGTGAGTTTACCGTTCAGCAACAAACGATCTTTGTCCGAAAAGATATGGACTTCGCGGGTATGGGTGATTTGGAAACAGCCCGTCTGTACGTAAGCATCCATCAGTAACTTCGTGTGCGTATAAAAGCTTTTCACCGTTTCTTTGTCTATAAACTTGGTGATGCATAGCGGAATAATTTCCCCTTTACTGTCAACGAACTGTGCAAAGGAACTTTGCTGAATGGCTTCTTCCAAAAGCTCTCGCGCCCCGTCGCTGTGTGTATTTTCCTTTTTCTTGAGCCAGCTCGCATATATTTTTCCGGCATTTTTCAGCCAGTTGCGCGCTTGTTTAGGGGTATAAAAAGTGAGTTCCGGATTTATATTGCTAATATGCGTCACGCTTCTCACTCCTTTGCGAAAACGTCCTATAATCTGCATCACGTCTGTCTTGGGATCAATAAACGAAGGCACGCCGCCAAACAAATCGGAAACAAGAATGACATGGGGAGGCATCGGCAACTCCATGTCTACCGCCAGATAGTAATGAGGAGTAAACAGATTGTACATCCTCAACTGTGTCATATCGGATTCGAACGCTTCTTCTTTTTGAAACACACGCCCTTCTTTGCGCAAAAGCGGTATATCGGCAATCAGCGTTTGTATCGTCTCGGCAGAGTGACAGAAAATATAAACAGGCTCCTTCATCTGAGTGATTTGCGCAGTAAGTGTCTCTATAATGTTGTTGGTAATAACAAGATTCACTGGCTGCCTGTACTCGTATTCCGGCTGGATTTTCAGCGTGAAGAATCCGTTTTCTTTCATCAGCGGATCACTCTCTATAATCGGGGCGGCCGAAACAAACGCACGATTGCGAAAACGGAAGAAATCTGTCCGCATTTCCTCCACGGGGAAGTCTTTTTCACATTCATCCAAAAACAGAAAGAACTCTTCATACATATTCATATTAAGTTCTTTCATGATTTCCTTCACTGTGAAAAAATTGTCGGGTGTAATCAGCAACTTCTTCCGGAATTTAGAGGGATTCTGCAAATAATTGGCGATTTGCTGGGGAGATACTCCCGTATAAAAACCCAATATATTTTTATGCTTCCGCATTTTACTTTTGATGACCGACACATTCGGCTCTACAATGATGGAATCTCTGTCGGACACCAGCTCGCTATACGTAACCCCCAGCCCCGGGAGAGTCTTGTGAATGATACAATTGGATGGTAAATCTTTATAACCTCGACGTTTAAGTGCATCCGAAAGCCACTCCCCTTTGCGGATACTGATAATCAATTCTTGCAACATGTTTTCTTCTTTTTCTTTCAAAATCGTATTCGTTGCAAAGATAAAGTGGTTTTTGGCTACGAAAAACACATATTACTCAATTCTATAAACTAATCCAATTTCAGTACGGCAAGAAATGCTTTTTGTGGAACTTCCACTGTCCCAATTTGTTTCATACGTTTCTTGCCTTCCTTTTGTTTTTCCAGCAATTTCCGTTTGCGCGAAATATCGCCGCCGTAGCATTTGGCTGTTACATCTTTGCGGACAGCCTTCACGGTTTCGCGTGCAATGATCTTTGCGCCGATGGCAGCCTGTATGGCAATATCAAATTGCTGGCGGGGAATGAGCTCTTTCAGTTTCTCGCACATTCGACGTCCGAAAGATACGCTATTGTCTATATGGGTCAGCGTGGAAAGAGCATCTACCGGCTCGCCGTTCAGCAAAATATCCAATTTTACCAACTTACCGGGGCGGAAATCATGGATATGGTAATCGAAGGAGGCATATCCCTTGGATATACTCTTCAGTTTATCGTAAAAGTCGATTACAATTTCGCCTAACGGCAGGTCGTAATGAATCTCTACCCGGTCGCCCGATATATATTCCTGCTTGAGAAGGATCCCCCGCTTGCCCAGGCAAAGCGTCATGACAGGACCGATATACGCCGTATTGGTGATGACCGACGCCCGTATATACGGCTCGTCTATGTGGTCGATAAGGGTCGGATCGGGAAGGCCGCCGGGATTATGCACTTCCGTACAGTTCCCCTTTTTGTCGTATACTTTGTACGATACATTCGGCACGGTGGTGATTACATCCATATCGAATTCGCGGTCTAAACGTTCCTGCACTATTTCCATGTGAAGAAGCCCCAAAAAGCCGCAGCGGAAGCCGAAACCCAGCGCCACCGAACTTTCGGGCTGAAACGTCAGGGAGGCATCATTCAACTGGAGTTTCTCCAGCGAGGAGCGCAGGTTTTCAAACTCTTCGCTCTCTATCGGATACACGCCGGCAAAGACCATCGGCTTGACTTCTTCAAATCCGGCAATGCCTTCCCGGGCTCCACCCTTCACGTGGGTGATGGTATCGCCCACTCTCACTTCCCTCGAAGTTTTGATGCCGGAAATAATGTAGCCCACATCCCCGGTTGTTATTTCCTGACGGGGCGACATGGTCAGTTTCAGCACCCCCACCTCGTCGGCGTAGTATTCTTTTCCGGTGGCGATAAACTTCACGAGGTCTCCTTTGCGTATCACGCCGTTCACTACCTTGAAGTAGGCAATGATTCCCCTGAAGGAGTTGAACACCGAATCGAAGATAAGGCATTGCAGCGGAGCGTCCGTATCGCCGGCCGGCGAAGGGATTTTCTCTATGATGGCGTCCAGTATTTCATATACGCCTTCTCCCGTCTTGCCGCTGGCACGGAGAATCTCCCCGCGCGCACATCCCAGCAGCTCCACAATCTGGTCTTCCACTTCCTCCGGCATGGCGCTCGGAAGGTCTATTTTGTTGATTACGGGAATAATCTCCAGATCGTTCTCGATGGCCATATAGAGGTTGGAGATGGTTTGAGCCTGGATACCCTGCGCGGCATCCACTATCAGCAAAGCGCCTTCGCAGGCGGCAATGGAACGCGACACTTCGTACGAAAAATCCACATGTCCCGGCGTATCTATCAGGTTCAGTATATAGTTTTCGTCCCTGTACGTGTATTCCATCTGGATGGCGTGGCTCTTGATCGTAATGCCCCGCTCGCGTTCCAGTTCCATATCATCCAGTATCTGCGCCTGCAAATCTTTTCCCTCTATGGTCTTGGTATATTCAAGCAAACGGTCTGCCAAGGTACTTTTTCCGTGATCGATATGGGCTATAATACAGAAATTACGGATATTCTTCATCGATTTATGCATTTATTTGACGGGCAAAGATAGGAATTTTAGGAGGAAAACTCTATTTTTGACCCGCCATTTGCCCCCGTACAAGTATGACACAACCAGAAATACATCAGGCGTACAACCGCATCATCAGTTCCCTCGACAGTAAGGAACTGAAGAACGCTTTCGATTCGATCCAGTCCCTCATTTCCGGAGGAAAGGAATATGCCTTTCAGGAGAAACTGAACGAAATGCAGGATACGTACAAAAACCTCCTCCACTACCGCATGAACGGAGTGAAAGACCCGATGCAGGAAGATATCTACCGGAATATCCGGACTTCGGCCTACGAACTGGCCGACTGCCTCAAGCATCAACTGCTGAACGGCTGCTCCACGCTGTCTTTCTACAGTAAGCGCCGAATCATCCGCATCACGGAAGATATCGAACCCGAAAAACTCCTGGCAGAACTGACCGGCTGCTACAAATCCGGACAGCGGGAACAGTTCGGCAACTCGCTCATCTATCTCTTTCATGCCATCTGGGTATCCGAGGTCTCTACGCCCGAAGACAGCGCCGTCGTAAGGCAACTGTGGACCGGTACGGAGCTGCCTTCCTCCGTATCATGCCAGGTGGTATCGGCGCTCACACTGGCTTTGCAAGTACATTTCGACCGGGAGAAACTGATGCAACTGTTCGACGCCGCACATCTCTCCGGCAGCGAGGAAGTACGCATACGGGCAATCATCGGAATCCTCCTCACCCTGTATGTCTACCGCAAACGTACCTCCCTCTATCCGCAGATAGCCGGCAGACTGGCCGCTCTGGCCGAAGAATCGGGCTTTACACAGACCCTGAGAACCATCACCCTGCGCTTCATCCTTGCAAGGGAAACCGAAAAGATTACACGCAAACTTCAGGACGAAATCATCCCCGAAATGATGAAGCTAAACCCAAAGATTAATAAAAAAATAAACCGGAGCGATTTCAATCCCGAACCGGCCGACGAACAAAATCCCGAATGGAAAGAACTCTTCGCCGATTCTGCCCTGGAAAAAAGCATCGAAGAGTTCAACGAACTCCAGCAGGAAGGCGCAGACATTATGCACTCCACGTTCATCCATCTGAAAAACTTCCCTTTCTTCGGCGAACTGAGCAACTGGTTCCTGCCCTTCACCTCCGAATATTTCCTGCTCGGCAGTCACCGGCAAGGCGGACAGGAGGAGAATCTGCTCAACACCATCACCTCCGTGCCTTTTATGTGCAACTCCGACAAATACTCTCTCTATTTCAGTATGCAGCAGCTCCCCGACGAAGCGCGCCGGATGATGATGCAGCAGTTCAACAGCCAGGCATCCGAAATGAATGAGCACTTCCGCGAAGAGTGGACAGACAAACGGGAAATATGCGAAACCATCGCCGGACAATACATCCAGGACCTGTACCGCTTTTTCAAGCTGTATCACTCCCATGCCGATTTTGACGACATCTTTGTATGGCCCCTCGACTTCCACAATCTGCCCATACTGCAGCCGTATATCTCCGACACGGAAAGCCTTACGACCATCGCCGAATACTATATGCGGAAAAATTACTTCGACGATGCCCACACCATCTATACCCGTCTGGCCTGTACGCAGAAGGAAAACGATATGCTATTTCAGAAGATAGGATACTGCCGGCAGATAGGAGGAGACCTCCCCGGCGCATTGGAAGCCTACCTGCACGCCAATCTGCTCAACCCCGAAAACAAATGGCTCCTCCGAAGAATTGCAGGATGCTACCGCAGCCTCAAGCAGCCGGCCGAAGCCCTGGAATACTACCGGCGCCATGAAGCCCTCGACCCCGACAACCTGCCCGTACAGATGAGCATCGGACACTGTCATCTGGAACTGAAAGCCTATGGCGAAGCGCTGAAATATTACTTCAAAGTAGATTACCTCGACACAAAAAACCGCAAAGCCTGGCGACCCATTGCCTGGTGCTCCTTCCTGACCGGACGATACGAACAGGCACGCAACTATTACCGGAAAATCGTAACCGAAGGAAGCCCCGACCTGCACGATTACCTGAATGCCGGACATACCGAATGGGCTTTGCAGAACAACAGAAAAGCCATCGACTTCTACCTGCAGGCCATACGACGCGAGAACGGGAATTTCCATAAATTCAGGGAACAGTTCCTCCTCGACATCCCCGACCTCGTACCGGCCGGCATACGCCGCGACGAAATACCCCTCATGCTCGACCGGCTCATGTACTTAATCAGTGAACAGTGAACAACGGACAGCGAACAATTCGCCCGATTCAAACGATCTGAACATGTAAACAAAGTCTTTACAACGCTCGACGTTCAATCCTCAACCCCCCGACCGAAAGAAGAGTCGGGGGAAATTCTCTATTATCCATTTTCCATTCCCCATTCCATTCAATGAGTATAGCAGTAAGCAACCTTTCGTATCATTTTTCCAAGGGAGTTCCCCTGTTTGAACACATCAGTTTTTACGTCCCGCCTTGCGGGAAAGTATCCGTCACGGGCAAAAACGGAAGCGGCAAATCTACCCTGCTCCGACTGCTGGCCGGCCAACTCATCCCTTCGGCCGGAGCCGTCCGCTGCCTTTCGACGCCCTATCTCGTGCCGCAGCAAACACATCAGGCGGAATGCACGGGACAGACCGTGGCGGAGGCGCTCGGCGTAGACGGAAAAATAAACGCCCTCCACGCTATTTGCGGAGGTAGTTGCGACCCGCTTTATTTCGACCTCCTGGCCGACGACTGGGACGTCGAATCCCGATGCCGCTCCGCCCTCGATGACTGGGCGCTGAAGGATACCGAACTCCACACGCCCATGGAGCGCCTCAGCGGAGGCGAAAAAACAAAAGTATACCTGGCCGGACTGCTGGTGCATCAGCCCGGAATCATCCTCCTGGACGAACCGACCAATCACCTGGACTTTGCAGGCCGGCAAAAACTCTGCGACTGCCTGGCAACCTGCAAAGCCACCGTGGTGGCCGTGAGTCACGACGTGACACTCCTGAATCAACTGGAAACCACCTTCGAACTCTCCGACAAAGGCCTCGTACTCTACGGCGGAAACTATGCCTTTTACCGAACGCAGAAGGAAGCCGAAGACCGTGCGCTGGAACAGCAAATCCGTTCGGAGGAAACCGCCCTGCGCACCGCCCGCCGCAAAGCGGCCGAGGTGAGGGAACGACAGGAAAAACGCATGAGCCGCGCCGGGAAAACCACCTCCGGAATCCCCCGCATCCTCCTGAACGCAAGGCAGGAAAAGGGAGAAAACACCGTAGCCCGACTGTCGGGCAAACAGGAGGATATCATCGCCGAAAACCGCCGCAAACTCGCAGAACTTCAGCAAAAACAGTCCCGCCTCTGCAGCCTGAAAATCGACGTGCAAGACGCCGCGCTGCACAGAGGCAAACGGCTGGTGACGGCCACCTGCCTGAACTTCGGATACACCGCCGGCAAACGGCTCTGGCCAACTCCCCTGAACCTCGAAATACGCAGCGGAGAACGCATCCTGATTGCCGGCGACAACGGAACGGGAAAAACCACCCTGGTACGCCTGCTGACAGGCGAACTCCTCCCTTCCGAAGGAAACGTCCGCATAGCGGATTTCTCGCACCTCTGCCTCGACCAGGAATATAGCCTGACGAAAAAAAATATCACCGTGCTCGAACTTGCCGAAGCTTCCAACCACAACAGCCTGCCCGACCACGAAATAAAACTGAGGCTCAACCGTGCCCTCTTCCCCCAAGACGCCTGGAACAAAAACTGTCTGACGCTGAGCGGAGGCGAACGCATGAGGCTGTCGCTCTGCTGCCTGATGATTTCGAACCAAATCCCCGACATGCTCATCCTCGACGAACCGACAAACAACCTGGACGCCGCCAGCCTTGCCATCCTGACGGATACGGTGAAACATTACCACGGAACACTGCTGATCATTTCGCACGACCGCCACTTTACAGAGCAGACGGGAATCACCCAAACAATCGCCCTCAAGAAAAACGCCTGACGCCCTCCCCCTTCCCAACCGGACAACCCTCCCCGGTACTCCTACTCCGGCAATTCCCCGCGTCCGCTACGCGTGCGGCGCCCTTTCAGCAGCATGATGTAGTGCGACAAATAGACATTGAGCGCCTTGGCAAAGCGTACCGCCACCTCGCCGGGACTACCCTCCGGCGACGCCCCCCGCACATCGCCTTCTCCCCCGCTTCCGGCGCCCTCCGCAGAGACTTCGACCGTCAGCAAAACGGCGTCCACCACATTAATCATGGATCGATACATCCGGTCTATCTCCCCGCGCAACTTCCGAAGAAGACCCGTTTCAGGACGACTCGCCGTCTCTTCGGCACGCAGCTTCCGCGCCGTTTTGTAGGCCGTATTCACCGCCTCCAGATCGCGGATCCATTCGCCGAGACCCAGCAGCAGCGCCTCTGCCGAGAGATCCAGCCACCCCTCGCCGGGCGTAAATTCCTGCAGAAAACCGTCTATCGACGCCGTAATACCACTCCTCGCCCCCCGGAGAATCCCCTTGCCGTATTTTTTAATCACCGCATCTATTTTGGCAGCCGCCAGCCGTTTCTCCCCGTCGAGCGACCGCCGGTAAGCCCCCGCCGCATCCCGCAGACCCCGAAACAGCTCCACCCGGAGACGGTTTGCTTTCGCAGCATCCGCCGTAATAAAACTCCGGCGCAGAAGTTCCATCACCCCTTCCGCCTCCCTATACAGCGGCTCATAGTTCCGGAACATCCGTTCCACCCCCAGCTCCTCCGCGCCGCACTTCAGCATCAGATGAAAGAACTCCGCATGCAACTGAAGCCACTCCTCGTTCCGCAATCTCACCGTATCCACTCTCAAAATCTTCATCCCAAATAGTTTTTATCCATTCATAATCAAACACAGAGACCTCCGCACACCGCAAACTCTCTCTGCTCATACTGCAAAGATAAAATATTTCAATAAACTCTTTACAGAAATTCCGCAGATATATAATTAAGAAAAAACCTATCAGCAGATTTCCTGCAAATACTTATTCAGATAAAAATACAATAGCAGAAATTCTGCAAATACTTCACCATAAAATGAATTATCCGCAGATTTCCTGCAAATAGCTCATCATACAGAAACCTATCTGCAGAATTTCAGCAAATACCTTATCAGAAGAAAACATAGTTGCAGAATTTCAGCAAACAATTCTTCAAACAAAAATATATCTGCAAAATATCAGCAACTATATCCCCATACAAAAAACCCCGTACAGCCGGAACATGGAAGAAAAAGAAACCGTTACGATACCGCCCCTTCCCTCCCGTTCGCTGTCTTAAGGCGGCAAGAAAAAGTCCCGAAAAGACATCACCGGCATAACAGACTAAAAAGCCACCATTCACTATTCACTATTCACTATTCAATGTCGTTTACTTAAGGCATAAAGCCCTTTTACCTGATATAATGAATATTAAGCTCAAGGAAGCAGCGCAACTATTTGTTGATATGCGGAATTGTGGTT
>JAISMW010000065.1 GCA_031276545.1 Tannerellaceae bacterium | reverse complement strand
CGCAGATGCGTATAATAATTATCCATCATGTCGCCCAGAAAGCCGTAAAAGTAATCAAAGCCTCTCTCGCGGGGCGTATTGGGTGAATGTAGCCCAAGATGCCATTTGCCGATGATTGCCGAATAGTAGCCTTTCGCCTTCAACATCTGCGGCAGCAGGATGGCGTCTTGAGAGAGATATCCCCAGTTGTCTTCCTTAGTTGTGCGTATAACACCCGGCACTCCAACCCTGTCGGGGAAGCAGCCCGTAAGCAGAGCCGCCCGGCTTGGCGACGAAACGGGACAGTTGGAATGAAAGTTTGTGAAGCGGATACCTTCATTAAGCAGTCTGTCAATGTGCGGCGTTTGAATATCCCGTGCAAATCCCTGACAGGAAAGATCGCCATAGCCCAAGTCATCCACCAATATGATAAGAATATTGGGAAGCGTATCGGATGCTGCCTGAATGGTTTGTAGCGGAGGGAGTGCGAACAGGCAACTCCCTAATGAACAGATAGATTTTATATTCATCGCCGCATATTTATATCTACGTTCTCTCTATGCTTACTTTCTTCAAATTGCCGGTAAAGGTAAACGGCGATTTATAAGCGGAGGATACGGGTGTTCCAAAATTACGCCCTGCCTGAATGACAATCCATGGAAGAGGATTCATGATCGGAGGCTGTACGCCGAGTTCCTGCGTAGCGATCTTTTCGCCGTTGACGGAGAGTGTTACGGTTTTGTTTTGCCGCAGCAATTCGTCGCCCGTCGAAGAGACTTCAGCTTTGAAGGTTACTTTTCCGGCGGGGATGTTTTTACCGGAGCGGACTTCGATTTGTTTCCCTGCGGTGTTGTACACAAACGTCAGCTTTTTGTTCTTTATATAGAGCACGATTCCTGCCGAGGCATCTCCGAGCGACAGCAGGACGCCTTCAGCTCCAGCAGGCGGGATTTCGGCGTCAGCGGTTATCGTGTACGAATCGTTGATAAAGCGGAAGCCTAATGCTTCGGCATACGAACGGCCTTCGAGGTAAAGATCCAGCCGCTTTCTGCCGTCGAAAATAAACCGGGTTGCGTTTGTCCACTGCTGTTTCAGGGGGAAGACGTTGTATTTCCACGCTTCGGATTCAAACAGCTCGGCCAGTTCCTGCACCTTCTCCGGATAGCGGTCGGCGAGATCTATGGTTTCGTTGAAATCTTCCCGCATGTTGTAGAGATGAGATTTGGCTTCGTCGGGCTTTTCCCGTAGACGATATCCATACAGATCGTTAGGAAACGAGGCTTTCCATCCGTCCTTATAGATGGCGTAAGCACCTGTCATTTCGTGATACTGAACGTTATGCCGTTCGGGTAGATTACGGTTTTCGGGCGCAATGCTGTATGCTAGACTGACGCCTTCCAGCGGTTCCTGTGGATAGCCGTTGATGACGGTCGGCGTCCGGACGCCCGCAAGTTCGACGGTTGTCGGGAGAATATCGCTGATGTAGGAATACTGGTGGCGGATGCCGCCATGATCTTTAATTATCTTCGGATAGAAAAGGATTAGTGGATTATGCGTGCCGCCTTCATAATCGGGATACCCCTTGTAAAAGCGGAAGGGCGTGTTGGTGGCGGAAGCCCATCCTTCCGGATAATGGGCGAAAGAATATTCCGTGCCGAGTAAATCCAGCTGCTCTACTTCTTCGGCTACGATCTGTTCTTTGGAAGTATTAAAGTCATGCGGCAGGAATCGTCCCAGTTCCCGTCCGGAGCCTTCAGCACCGTTATCGCCGATAGCAAGCGCAATCAGCGTATTGTCTAATTGCCCGATCTGTTCGAGGAAATCAATAATGCGCCCGACTTCGTAATCCGTCTGGGCAACAAAACCGGCATATACTTCCATCTGGCGGACAAAGAGTTTCTTTTCGGCGGATGACAAATCTTCCCATGGTTTCACGGTCGGATTCCGGGGCGGCAACTTCGTACCAGCCGGAACAACACCCAGTTCTATCTGCCTTTGCAATACGATTTCCCTGTACCGGTCCCATCCGGCGTCGAATTTACCCTTGAACTTGCCGATCCATTCTTTCGACGCCTGATGCGGATAATGCACCGCCCCCGGAGCGAAGTAGAGGAAGAACGGCTTGTCGGGCGCAGCCGATTTTTGGTCGGCAATAAAGCGAATCGCTTCGTTGGCAAAAAGCGTCGTCGCTATGGGAGCGTGCGGGTTGTCCGGTTCACGCTGGGTATCGCGATAGAGCGTCGGATGCCACGAATCATCCATTCCCGAGTTGGGGATATAGCCAAAATAGTGATCAAATCCGCGACCGGTTGGCCAGCGGTTGAACGGCCCTGCCTGCGATGCGTCCGCCGGATGCGTCAGATGATACTTGCCGATGGCAAAGGTATTGTAGCCATTCTCACGGAGGATTTCAGCGGCGGTAGCCTTCTCGAACGGCAGATAGCCGTCGTATCCGGGCGTATTGTAAGCCCACTCTGAGAAGAATCCGAAATGAACCGAATGAGGATTCCTCCCCGTCAGCAGGGCTGCGCGCGTCGGAGCGCTGAAAGCCGTGCTGTGGAAATTGGTATAACGCAACCCCTGCCGCGCCAGGCGGTCGAAGTTCGGCGTTTCTATCAGTCCGCCAAATGCCGATACTGCACCATAGCCGATGTCGTCTATCAAAATCCAGACAACGTTGGGCGCTCCTTCGGGCGCTTTAGGGTTTCTTATCGGGAAAGACTCCCGCGTATCTGCCACTGTTTTTCCTATTTTTCCGTCGAATGCGGGAGTTGGGCTATGCTGTGCCAACGTTACGCTACTTAATACTAGCGCGGATGACAGCAGCCCGATATTTTTACTGTTTACTTGTAACATGACTGTGTTTGATTTAGTTTAACTATTTAGCCTCAATAAAGCCGTCTATTTGTGTTGATTTACTTTTTACGCCTTTACTTTTGGCTTCCAGGATTGCGTTTTGGCGCTGCTCCTGCAACTCTCTTTGCTGATGATTTCCGTACATTACCAGCACCGGTGGTGTTTCGCCAAAACCGGCCTTATACTGCGCCAGCGCTTCCACCAGCTCGCGGGCTTTTTGCGGGTGCTTCCTGTAGAGGTTCTCCTTTTCGCCCACATCGCTTCGCAAGTTGAACAGCAAAGTATCGTGTGCAGCGGTAGAAGTTCTCCAGAAGTTTCCTTCGATTTTTTTCTGCGGCAGGGAAAGCTTCCAGTCGCCCACACGGATGCCGCTCACGTCTTTATTGTTGTTGAAGTAGGCGTACCTGTCGCTTGCGCGAGCGCCCCCGTTTAGCAGCAACTCCGAAAGGTCATACCCATCCAGCTTTATGCTATCCGGAATGCTGATACCGGCCAGGCGGGCAATTGTCGGATACCAGTCGAGCGTTGAGGCCACGTCGCTTCTCACTGCGGGTTGTATTTTCCCTTTCCAGTAGGCAATGGCCGGCACGCGCAGTCCGCCTTCATAGGTCGTCCCTTTACCTTCGCGCAAGGGAAAAGCTTCTCCGCCTAACGGACCTTCTTGCAGCCATGGGCCATTGTCGCTGCTGAAAATAATCAGCGTATTCTCCAGTGCTCCGCTTTCTTCAAGCGCCCGGACTATTTGCCCTATGCTCCAATC
>JAISMW010000047.1 GCA_031276545.1 Tannerellaceae bacterium | reverse complement strand
GCAAGTTCGTGCTCCGGATTAATCAAATCCGCCAATCGGGTGCGAAACAGTTCGCGATGGTCATCCACAGGTAATTTTCCTAACATAATTTTCCGGTTTTTATGCGACGAAGTTACAATAACCGCTTGAAAATACCAAACTTTTTTACAACTATTTTATTGATATTCAATGAAATGATTACTTAATAAGGACTGACTAAATATACTCCTTAAAATAATAATCTGCAACTGTTTTGATGTAAATTATTGCTCCTTTTGCGTGCAAAGACCTCTCGTATATAGAATTCGGTCCGCTGAATTTCGGGGCTATGGCGCATTGCACCCTGACTGCCGGAGATGTGTTATGGATCGCTCCGACTCCGAGTGCCGGCTATGAATATGGTAATCTGTATACGGATATGATACTGCATGTTGAACTTATCAAATAAAAGAAAGGAAATATGAAACGGATTACAGGCATGATCTGCCTCCTCTGCGGACTCTCCGTAGCGGCGCAGGCGCAAACGGAAGCGATAGGAATCAATACCGAGAATCCCCGCGGCGTGTTGCATATCGACGGCAGCAGCAACAACCCGGCGGCGGGAGCGGTCGATACCCTGCAGGCGTCGGACGACGTGCTGATTGATGCGGAAGGCCGGCTGGGCGTCGGCCTCGCGGAGCCGGCTGCCAAAGTGGATATCCGGGTGGTCGGCACGGGCGGTGCCATCCGTATCCGCGACGGCAGCGAGGGTGCCGGCAAGGTGCTGATATCGGACGCCTCCGGCAGAGGCCGGTGGGCGACAATCAATACGGGCGTCTGGTGGTATGCCGCTCTTTATACAAGAATCCTCGAATATTCGACGGAGAACGTTCGCCGTCCTTTTATCAATTACGCGGATTCGCTGGTCTCTTCCGCTACTCAGGGCAGCGTAGACAGGGCAGCCGGCACGATCACCGTCCCTTTTGCCGGTGCTTACCGGATCACGCTCAGTTCGCATTATATGTCGAACCGTACGGGTTCGACTCCTTATTGGGCGCTGTCTGAGTTGTATGTCAACGGAACTGTCCGCTGGATGCCTTCTACCTGGGGAGCCCGGAGCGGGAACGGCACATACCCCACCTATACGGTTATCCTGAACCTGCAAGCCGGCGACGTACTCAACCTCATGGTGGTTCACGAACAGGCGTTCAGCGCAAACCGTGAAATCGTTTTCTATTTTATGGTCGAACTTATACAAATGCAATAGCATGATTACAGATATGAAGAAGCATATATTTTTCCTCTGCCTCGTTGCCGGCACAGCGGCGCAGGCGCAAACGGGAGTGATCGGGATCAACACCGAAAATCCCATAGGCGTATTGCATATCGACGGCGCCTCTACCCCTGCCACCGTAAACCCTGCGGCGGGAGCAGTCGATTCGCTCCGGGGCACAGACGATGTGGCAGTGACCGCGGAAGGACGCATCGGCCTGAACTTCCTCAACCCGCAGGCCGGGATAGACCTCGTGGCCGGCGCTCCGGGCGACGCCATCCGCATACAGGACGGAACGTAGGGCGAAGGCCGGGCGCTAATCTCAGACGACAATGGCGTCGGCACCTGGGCGCCCTTAGCCGAAGTAAACTGGTATGCCGCCCTCTGCGACAGCCCGCTATTGGGATACACCGCCACGCCCGGCATCCGTCCGTTTACGGCCTACGCCGACTCGCTGATCTACGATGACAGTCAGGGCGGCGTAAACCGGGACGCACGGAGCCTTACACCGCCCGCGCCGCCCTCTTCATGCCGGAGCGACTGCTTTAGCTCTCCCGGCGGTCTTGTACAAACCTGCACCGCCGCGCTTCATGCAGCATACGGAGCCTGGAGTGCATCTGGTACAGTACAAACCATAAATATAAAAATAGATGAAAAATGTCTTTTTGATGGCAGGATTGCTCCTGTTTTGCTTCCTGAGCACATCGACGTCCGGCTATGACGGCATGATGCCCGCGTTCGATAGAGAATACACTCCGGTACTGATGAAACGCGCCGACCTGGAAAACTCCGTGCGCTACCGGCCGGAAGCCCGCGCCCTGACAAATCCCGGAAAGATTTACGCCAAGCCACCTTATATCTACGTGAACGAACGCTACAAGGGGGTGCATGTAATCAACAATACAGATCCGGCGCATCCGGTGAAGGAGGGATTCATCTCCGCACCCGGATGTATGGATATGGCGGTGAAGGGAGATATCCTGTATCTCGACAATTCGGTAGACCTGGTGGCCTTCCATCTGGCCTTCCGCAAAGTGACCCGGCGGGTGAAAAACGTATTCCCCCAGCCGTTGGCTCCGGATAATTCCACGTACTATCCGGAAGAAGGCATGGTGGTGGTGGGATGGAAAAAGAATACACACTTTTAAACCGGAACCGCCATGAAACGCTATACATATTATATCTGTGCATTCGTCCTGCTTCCCCTGCTCTGGGGATGCGAGAGCCATTCCGAGTCCTCCTCCGCCATGGGGGATCTCTTCTACGGACAAGGCGGCTCGATGGCATGCTTTGCCATATCCGGAGATTATCTTTATGCCGTAGACCGCTCCAGACTGATGACGTTTGACATTTCGGCCCCCGAAGCGCCGGAACACCTCAAAGACAGGACGCAGTTTATGGACTTCGGCGTCGAAACCCTCTTCCCGATGGATACCCTGCTGTTTATGGGTTCACAAACGGGGATGTACGTATACAGCATTGCGCAGCCGGAGTTTCCGCAGCAACTGGCTTATGTGTCGCATATCACCGCCTGCGATCCGGTGGTGGCCTCCGAAGAGTTTGCCTACGTGACCCTCAATTCGGAAAGCGCCCGGTGCGGACGTGCAGTCAACGAACTGCACATATACGATTTGTCCGACATCCGTTCGCCCCGGCTGGTTCATGCGGTATCGGACTTCAGGCATCCCAAGGGACTGGGCATAGACGGCGGGAAACTCTTTGTGTGCGACGGCATACTGAAGGTGTTCGACCTGAGCGACCCCGTCCGTCCGGTCAGGATAGACGATACAAGCGATATTCCCGAAGCCGCCGGAGCGGATGCCTACGACGTCATCCCCCTGAACGGACTCCTGCTGATGACCGGCGCCGACGGACTGTACCAGTTTGACTACACCGGCCCGGCACTCTCGTTTGTAAGTAAAATAGACGTATCACCCGAAAAATAATCTCCGTATGAAAAAGACAACAATCATAACCCTCCTTTTGATCCTCTGCCTGCCGTTCCGGACTCCGGAGGCCGCCGCGCAGCACGACAGCCCCGCGACCTTCAAAAACACCCTGGCCATCCAGCCGCTCTACTGGCTGAACAACGGCATCCGGATAGACTACGAACGGCAGTTGAAGAACCCGTCCCACTGGCTGCAGATAAGCGGTATCGGGTATTACCTGATGGACAGCGAAAACTTCTGGACACTGTGGAACTACGACGATCTGAACGATGCCTGGGGCGCCGGCATGGAAGTGAACTACAAATACTTTCCCTTCGGCAGGATATGGTATCTTTCGGCGGGACTGTCGGCCGCCCATTTCTCCGTGCAGTACAGCACGGAGCATTTTACGTACATATCGTACGAGCAGGAAGGCCTGACCTATTACGAACCTCGATGGGAGAATGTCGAAGAATCCCAGCAATTCGAACGGTTCGGCACGAATCTCTGCGTGGGTATTCAGACCCGCCCGTCGCGGCGCTTCCTGCTCGATTTCTATACGGGCGCCGGGCGCGTATTTTCGCTGTACGACGAGGATAAGCGTTATCCCGACAAATATCTGAACAGTCTCAGCTACCGGGGTATCACCCTCACCATGGGAGTGCGCATCGGATTCCGGCTTTAAGCAAGCCCCGTATACTTACGGGGTTTTCTTTACCAAGCGGCAGTTGTAGATATTCGACACTCGTGTGCGGTCGTCCGCCTGGAACCTGATCCGGATTTTCTCCTTGCCGGCCGTAATTTCCACGGGAATATCCAGAACGAACTCCGCGAAGCCGTCCTGATGTGCAGTCAGGTCGGCTTTTCGGTTCCAACGGCCGTCTATCACCACGTCGAAGGAGTACTTTTTCGAGTCTCCGCCGTAGTAGGTAAGGATCAGTTGCACCGGTTCGCTGTAGCGGCACTGCATGTCGAAGGCAAACCATCCTCCCTCGTAGGCCATGCGGTATTTCCGGAGGTATCCTTCGCCGGTGCGGGTATTTTCGCCGTCGAGGCTGTGATCCCGTTCCGGCTGCATTTCTCCCAGCACGATATAGTCAAGCGTTTTGCGGTCGAGGGCGGCAAGACGTTCCACTTCCGCCCTGCGCTTCGCTTCGGCCGTTTCCCATTCTTTGGGCGAATACACATCCCAGTAGACTGTCTGGTACTGGTCGTGCACTTTGTAGAACGGAATCACCGGCGTCTCTTCATGCAGTCCGGGGAAACGGGCGGTAAAGCTCAGAGGCTGTCCGGGTACGGGCTTCACGCAGTCGGTGATGTTCTTTTCTTCGGACACAAAGACCGGAATATCGCCCTGTTTGCGTTCCTCCGTGCCGAATACGCCGGCCAGCAGTGCGGGGCCGTAGAACACGGCACGCCGGTCGGCATTGTCGGGCATGGACACCGTATAGAGCGGCATGGGCAGATTCAGTTCTATCCGGTCTCCCTTCTTCCATTTCCGGCGAACGGCGATAAAGGAACCGGGCGTTTCGGAGATATCCTTCCCCGTGCCGTTCACCTTCAGCGTCGCTCCCGCAGTAGCCCATGCGGGATAGCGCAGGCAGACCGTGGCTTCTTCCCCTTTGGGACATTCGTCGATGAAAAGGTGCACCTTCCCATTTTCGGGATAGGCTGTTTCCATTCTCAGCGTAAGCTGTTTTTCCTTCCACGTAAGGACGGAGGGGATATAAAGGTTCACATAGACCGACTGCCCGTCTGCCCCGTAGGCATAAATGGCGCCTCCGTATTTGGAGTGATTCTCGAATCCGGAACCCATGCAGCAGGTGAAGTTATTGGTTTTGCCGTAGAAGTTCTTTTTCGTACCCATTCCCAGCGACACGAAATAACAGGTACGCCCGTCTTCCGGGTTTTGAGAAGCCAGGATATGGTTGTACAGCGCCCGTTCGTAATAGTCCAGGTAGTGGGGGTTGCCCGTCCATTCATACAAAAACTGAGTCAGCTTCAGCATATTGTAGGTGTTGCAGGTTTCGCAGGTATTGGTGCCCAGGCGGTCGCTCAGTTTGTCCGGCACGGAGAGGTATTCGCCCATACTGTTCCCGCCGTTGGCATACGAATGATGGTGCACGAGGGTATTCCACGCGAAATCGGCAATCCGGTAATCGCGCACATTCCCGGTGAGTTGATACTGCAGGGCGCTTCCGACAAGTTTGGGAATTTGCGTATTGGAGTGCAGCCCCTGTAGAGCGTCGACGCCCTGCGCCAGTTTGTCCTGCACCTTTTTATGATAGAACACATACGAGGCATCCAGGTATTTCCGGTCTCCCGTCAGAGCGTATACCTGCGCAAAGGCCTCGTTCATTCCCCCGTATTCGCAGTCCAGCATAAGCTGTATCTGTTCGTCCGACAGGCCGGCCACGATATCCGCCAGATAGTCTGCCAGATGTACCAGTACCTTTCGGGCCGTTTCGTTTCCGGTTAGGAGATAAGCGGCGTGCAGTCCCGTCATGGTTTTATGCTGGTTGTACCAGGGCACCCAGATGCCGTTCAGGTCGAATCCCTTGGAGCGGATGATGCCCTTCTTCACCTCCTTGAACACTTTGTCGCCACCGGGCATCCCCCCTATAAATCCGTTTACGAAATACGCCTGGCAGGAATCCAGTTCGGCCACAATATAGTCTGTCCGTTCCCTGAAACGCCCGTCGCCCGTCGCCGCATACTGCTGGGAAGCCGCCGTAAGATAATGCCCCAGAGTATGCCCGGCTATTCCCATGCTCTCCCAACTGCCGTACGGCTCGGCTTTGGGAGTGAGGCCGGCATTTTTGCGGAAGTTAGACAGCAGCCTGTCCATATCCAGTTCCAGCATCCATTCCGCATTCAGACCCATGGCATGTTTGAACGGGCTGTCCAGCAGGCGGACATCCTTCAGGCCGGCATAAGTCACTTTCGATGCGACACTGTTTTTCACGATGATTTTCACACACTCTTCGCAGGCCGGACTTCCCGATGCAATACCGGCGGCCAGCAACAAGACACAGATTGTTTTACGCTTCATAATAAAGAGGATTAAATGATTCTTCCGCAAAAATACGCCAGACCGTGCAGGAAAAATAACGCAGACGTACATTTCTATGCCACAATGATCCATCTCTCCTGTATCCGGGCATATTGTTAAATCTGCGAAAATCAATCCGGTCTGCCTCATCTGCGCAGGGCAAACGCATTTAAATTCCAATAGTTTCTGTCGATACTTTCCGTCTATAGCCGCTTTAAACCGTTTTTGTTTGAGAATAGCCTTTTTATCTTTGTCTTGATTTAACGTGAGTTCGCCCTAAGTGATCCTCGTGTAAAGCACTCGTATCCACTATATCAAGGTTCAGAGAAGGTTTTTTAGGCAGGGAATTGTAGGCAATGAGTGCGGAAATCATTGTGATGAAGTTCACAAAACAGCGATGACGTGTGTGTTCAATCTGACAGATGTTTTTGAGTTTGTCATTTACCGTTTCTATTAAATATTAAAGCCCGTTTGCGCAAATAAATTTTATCACGGGTAAACATCAGGGAGTTTTTCATGTTCTCGCAAGAAAAGCCTATGCGAAAGGAGAGAAGGAAAGAAGTATGGAAGGCTGTATTAAAAGTAAGTTTTCAAAGGACCCCGCTTATTGGAATATGCTTGTTGTTCTTTTCGTTCTGACAATGCTAATATTGGGTA
>JAISMW010000051.1 GCA_031276545.1 Tannerellaceae bacterium | reverse complement strand
GAACACCCGGTTTTATATCCACAAGATACTTTGCGATAAGGGTAGATTCAAACCTCTCCGTCCCCGTATAGGTTAAATCCTCCAGCAAGTTGCCGACAAACACATCGCCCTCGCCAAGTTTATCCATAAACAAAGGCCAGGAGGCTTTCCCGTAACGTTTACAATACTGCAGCAGGTCTTCATATTCTTCCGATTCGGCATACCCCCGGATATGACTGGAAGCAGCTATTTCCGGTCTGCTCCACGAACTTTCCCACGCCGCATACTTTTCTTCAAAACCGGACAGGACGTCCAAAGGAATCATCGCCTTCAAACTTGCAATCAAATCCAAATCCGACTGCGAAAAACCGGGCGGCAGATCCTCCGGAGAATCGGGCGTCACCACCGTTGTATCCGCCGGTTGCGGCGCTACGGGCACGGTATCCTGCTTCACCGTTTTGGTACCTCCATCCGTCGGCGATACGCTTGCGTCATCGTTGCACGCGGCTACGACACACAATATTCCGGCTATTGCTGCTGTGGAAATCTTTTTCGTCATTTCGGATAAAAGTGTAAATAATCTCTTCATAAAATCATGATATTAAGTCGGTATTTATATTGTTTCGAGAGTCCCTTTGGTATGGTGGCGGGGGCATTCCGTTCATCATAGAACTACCGGGGTTGCAGTCCCGGCAGTTTGCGTTTTCCTCCTTTCTATATGATCATCGTAGCGGCACGGGAAAAGGTGGGAAAACGCTTCGCGTCGCGAGTGTAGGCATAAAATATGTCAAATCCAAACTGTTTCTCTCTTTCTTTTCGGTATTAATGATTTTTAACTCCTCCAGGATGACGTTTCCCCCGGCTGCCCGGCTATTTTTCCGGGGAGGCGCCGCTCTTTTCCTCTTCCAGCGGAAGATGCCGGAGCGATCGCTTCAGCTCCGTGCCGGGAGTAAATATCACGCGGGCGCCCTTGATGTGGCTCGCCGTAAAAGGCTGGCCTTCTTCCACACCCTTGCTGGCAAGGCCAGGACGTACTGTGCCCAGGCTGCCGAGCTGAACGCTCATACCGAGCTTCAGGAATGCGGGCATTTCTTCTGCGAAATTGGTCAGCACATTCTCTATATCCCCGCACGAAAGCGAGGAACGGCCGGCTATATGCGCTGCAAAATCTCTTAGAGTCATCTTGCCGGTATGCACCGGTACGGCGTACTGAATTTTCATCTTCTGCGAAAGGATGCGGCGCTCTACTAAATGTACTTTATACTTCATGTTCTTTTATGTTTTAAGAAGGTTTGACAATCTACTTCGGTTTGCTGCAAATTTATCTCCCGGATAAATTTACTTTCAAAGGAGATAAATTTATTTTCAAGGGAAGTAAATTTACTTTCAAGGGAGGTAAATTTATTTTCAAGGGAAGTAAATTTATTTTCAAGGGAGATAATGTTGCAAAGGTAGGAAATAAATTATCCCGCACCGGGGGCAGGGATTTTTTTTTCGTACCCTTCCCCCCTGCCGGGGGCAGGCACGGAGAAGCCTTCCGCGCAAAGCCGGATTTGCCGGATGCCGGGCGCCGTTTTCGCCATATTATCCGTACATTTACGCAGTCAATTTTTCTAATGATTACCTTTAATACATCACCACCATGGCAACAGAACACATTGCAGACAAAAAGGGGAATCCGTGCCACCCCCGCCCAACCGAAGCACGGTACGCCCAACCGGGAGAAATCACCTCCGCCATCCGGAGAAATGTCGAACCGCTTAGTACTGGGGGGTTATGAAAAAGATATATTATTATCGTGACTCGGATGACGGCCTTGTACTCATCGGATACGTTGCCGGAGTCATTGTAGCGATATTGGTAGGGATATTATTGCCGCCGGACTTCTTTAACGGCTACAAGGGAGTGCCTCTAATGCTTTATTTTGTATTTTGGGTTGCCTATATGTACGCAGTACCATTCGTATTCCCAATGCTGCAAGACCCCCTTATTAAATTTCATAATTGGATAGTTGATCTTATATGTAAAATATCTGGACATAAATATGATCCCCATGAAGACGGGTGCATTTGTCGGCGGTGCGACTTTCAGAACCATGACTGGGACGGATGTGTCTGCCGCAAATGCGGGGAAAAAAGGGATTGGTACCATGACTGGGACGGATGTGTCTGCAGGCGATGTGGAGTCAGAAAAGCGGAAGACGAAGCTCACGATTGGGACGAATGTGTCTGCCGGCGATGTGGAGAAACAAAAAGTTACAGGGACAAAGCCCACGACTGGGACGGATGCGTCTGCCGGCGATGCGGGGAAAAAAGGGATGAAGAACATGACTGGGACGGATGTGTTTGCCGGCGATGTGGGAAAAAAGACCAGTATAAACCTGACGAAGCCCATGACTGGGACGGATGCAAGTGCCGGCGGTGTGGAATAACAGACCAGTATAAACCTGACGAAGCTCATGACTGGGACGGATGCAAATGCAGGCGGTGTGGAATAACAGGCAATCATGACTGGGACGGATGCAAGTGCAGGCGGTGTGGCTGTTATCACGACTGGGACAACCACTGTGTCTGTCGCAGATGCGGGATTGAAGAGCATGACGAAGACTGCCATACCGAACAGACATTCGAATGGACAACCGGATATGACGGATATTATCGCGAAGAGACGACTTACCACTGCCGCCGGTGCGGTAGGATACGATAGAGCGCAGATAGTTGGACTAATTTCACCTTAATATATTACAACTATGGCAACAGAACACATTGCAGGCAAAAAGGGGAATCCGTGCCACCCCCGCCCAACCGAAACACGGTACGCCCAACCGGGAGAAATCACCTCCGCCCTCCGGAGAAATGTCGAACCACTTAGTGCCGGGAGCTTATGAAAAAGATAAAGATAAAAAATGAAAATTCATATTGGAAAAATTCAGATTGGCTTATCTTCGGCATCGGATTTATTGTTAGCACGTTCACTGTAGCATTAGTATTATCGGTATTGCTGCCGGATTTCGAGTGGCCACGGGGGATAAATAACTTCTTATACACGTTTCTTTCGATTCTTATTTTTTTTCTTTTGCCTCTCCCTGGTGCCTTAGGAGGATACGTATTGGTGACATTGTATCACTCCTTTATTGAGTTTTATAATTTTACGGTTGACCTTGTATGTAAAAAATACGGCCATAAAGGATGTGTTTGTCGGCGGTGCGGATTTGAGGAGCATGACTGGGACGGATGTGTCTGCAGGCGATGTGGAAGCAGAAAAGGTTACTGGGACGAAGCCCATGACTGGGACGGATGTATCTGCAGGCAATGCGGAGAAACAGACAGGCATAAACCTGACGAAGTCCACGACTGGGACGGATGTAAATGCCGTAAATGCGGTAAAGAAAGGCTACATGACTGGGACGGCTGCGTCTGCAGGCGATGCGGAGAAAAAAGGGATGAAGGACATGACTGGGACGGATGCGAGTGCCGACGATGCGGAAGAACAGACTGGAGTGCACTTCACGAAGCCCACGACTGGGACGGATGCAAGTGCCGGCGATGCGGAATGCCAGACTGGCGTGCACCTGACGAAGTCCACGACTGGGACGGATGCAAGTGCAGGCGGTGTGGAGTAACAGGCAATCACGACTGGGACGGATGTGTCTGCCGGCGTTGTGGCGAAAAAAGGGATATGGACCATGACTGGAACAGATGCAAATGCAGGCGGTGTGGTTGTTCGGGCAATCATGACCTGAATGACAAGTGTCGATGCCGCAAGTGTTGGAAGGAATGCCATGATTACTATTACTGGACAGAACACATAACCGGAACAGACAACGATGGCTGGCCGGATGAACGAGAATATGTGCATCGCAAGTGCAGCAGGTGCGGTGAGGATAAGATTGTAGGAGACTAATGTTTCACCTTAATATAGTACAACCATGGCAACAGAACACATTGCAGGCAAAAAGGGGAATCCGTGCCACCCCCGCCCAACCGAAACACGGTACGCCCAACCGGGAGCAATCACCTCCGCCATCCGGAGACATGTCGAACCGCTTAGTACTTGGGGCTTATGAAAAGGATAGATTTTTTTGATGAAGACGATTCTCGGGGCGGCTGCCTTATAGGTTCCTTAATCAGTCTACTTGTTCTCTTTGGACTTTTTTATCTCTTTTACACCACCGGACTCCGCAACTCGGTTGGTGGGGAAATTATTCTCTATCTCGTGGCAGTAACAATGCTGTTTTATCCCATCTTTTATCTCGTCTCTAAATTTTATAATGGGATAGTTTACCTTACATGTAAAATATTCGGACATGATGAAGGATGCGTTTGCCGGCGATGCGGATTCGGAGAGCATGACTGGGACGGATGCAAGTGCAGGCGGTGTGGAATAACAGACCGGTCTAAACCTTACAAAGCCCATGACTGGGACGGATGCAAGTGTAGGCGGTGTGGCTGTTCGGGCAATCACGACCCGGACCCGGACAGCGACTGTATATGCCGCAGGTGCCGGAATGGACATTATCATGACTGGTATTTAGATCATAGCGAATACATAACCACAGAATCCATGACGGGGGGGACTTACCATGACCATGTGGGATTTTACCGCTGCAGCCGGTGCGGTGCGGAAAAGACAGACTTAATATAGTACCACCATGGCAACAGAACACATTGCAGGCAAAAAGGGGAATCCGTGCCACCCCCGCCCAACCGAAACACGGTACGCCCAACCGGGAGCAATCACCTCCGCCCTCCGGAGGCATGTGGAACCACTTAGTGCCGGGGGCTTATGAAAAAGATAAAGATACATTTTTGGGACGATTTAGAGGCAACCTCCTCCGTCGGATGTTTGGTTTTCGGATTATTGGTGCTGATATTGGTGCCATTGGTATTGCCGGGGCTCAGGAAATGGCTCTTAAGCAACGTGTTTCTTCAGCTTCTTTTTCTGCTTCTTTGGCCTCTCTCTGCGATCTTAGGAGGAGTCGTATTCGCGATACTGCATATCCTCTTTATCAAGTTTTATAATGGAATACTTGATCTTATATGTAAAATATTCGGACATAAAGGATGTGTTTGCCGGCGATGCGGATTCGGAGAGCATGACTGGGACGGATGCGTCTGCCGGCGTTGCGGAGAAACAGACCAGTATAACCCTGACAAAGCTCATGACTGGGACTGCAACTGTCGATGCCGTAGGTGCGGGATTGAACATCATGACGAAGTCTGCTACCATACCGAACAGAAATTCAATCAAACCGGAGTAACCGGAGATAGCTGGACGGGAGATTGGTACGAAGAGCACTATTACCGGTGCCGCCGGTGCGGTAGGAAAAGGACAGAGAACATATCGTCGTAATGTTTCACCTTAATATAGTACAACCATGGCAACAGAACTCATTGCAGACAAAAAGGGGAATCCGTGCCACCCCCGCCCAACCGAAACACGGTACGCCCAACCGGGAGAAATCGCCTCCGCCCTCCGGAGAAATGTCGAACCGCTTAGTGCCGGGGGCTTATGAGAAAGATAAAATATGATGACGCCCTCCACCTGATTTACCTGTCCGGTACAATCAGGTGGAGGGCGGAACGCTCCCCTGACTATCAATTCCTCGAACCCTCCGACCGGCTCGCCGACGTCCTGAACCGGATAAAGGACTGCAAAGTGAATGGCCTCGCCCGACTCCTGCCCGATCCGTGGGAGATACCGGAGAGGGGGTAGCTCGCCGGATGCTTACGGAGCAAGCCCCCTCTATGGCATTTTGACTGTCACCGGGGAAAGTGTCATAAAACCGCTTCAACTAATCGTCTATCCGGATAAATTCGCCTTTTGAGTTAAATTTCAAATCCATATCGTTAGACAGACCGATTTCGTATCCGTAATGTTCTTTGTTGATTTCGACAATATAACAGGCGGGTAATGTATTTGAAACGTAACGGGCTATGCCACCCGGCAGGATATCCTGAATTGTTTGGGGCACAGCGGCAGTTTTGCCGTCTACATCATCCCAGCTTCCTTTTTTTGTAAAACCGATTTCAAAGCCATTGGCCAGATAAACCGTATAATCTTTGCTTAAGACTTCGGTTTCCTTGACGATAGCGTTTATGCTTATTCCGTTAAAATGGGTTTGGAGAAATTCACGGCTTATTGCCGGCAATTCCGTTTCGGAGATAAATTCCTCTTTGTCGCATGAATAAGGGAGTGCTAAAACCAATGCGGGTAGATAAACGAATGTTTTCATTTTATTTTTTTTGATGGGTTAATAATCTGTCCTTTCCTGCAGAATGGCGCCGTCGTTTTTCACGAGCAGTTTGATTTCTCTCTCCCCCTGTTCCATCTCAATTTCGTAAAAAACCTCCGAGCCGCGCTGTATTTTGTCCATGTCTTCAAAGCGGTGTTGGGGATACTTGCTTTCAGCGGCGTTTTTAACGATGGCCGGCAATTCGGATGCATAGATTTCCTGAACCGTCATCAGCAAATTGGCTTTTTCGTCGTAGTACGCTTTGCAATCCCGGAACCTTATCTCAAATTCCGCTTCGTACACGTTCCCGTCCGTTTCCCATTCTATATCGCGGGCACGGGGAAAATCGGCTTGAAGTTTTTGCTGAAGCGTGGTTGACGGAATAATATCCCTGGAATGGGAAGCTGTATACGCTTTGAGCATCCGGGCAATTTCTTCACCGGAATATTGCGTTGAGACTGCCGGAGCTTGAGCAGCGAGCTGCTGCATGAAAAACAAATGGGTAATGACCGTTGCGATTTTTAATAATTTCATTTTGACCTCCTGTTTTTTTAATAGTGATGATTGAATGTGAACACAAAGCTGGAATGTGATTCTGGAAAGAATTGGGAAAAACAGGAAGATTTAAATCGGCAACCTCATTCAGGGAATTTTAAGCGTGAAAACATGCATCTCCCCGTAATGGTACGTTATCTCCATCCGGTACAGTCCGGCAATGGATTGGACGATGGAAAGTCCTAATCCCGAAGATTTTTCGCTGGATACATCGTGCTGATAACGGTCGAACACATGGCGGGCGGCTTCATTTCCGCTGTTGGCAATCACCATGCGATCGGAAGCGTAGCGAATGATGATTTCCCCGTTTTGCCGGTTATGGGCTACGGCGTTTTTTATCAGATTGGTAAGCAGAATATGTGCCAGGTCTTCGTTCATGCGACATATCGGCGAGGCTGTTCCTTCTTTTTCCAGGGTAATTTCCTTGTATGCAATCAGGTCTTCAAATTCAGCCAATACCGCTTCCGAAACCTCGCGCAAATTGACCGGCGAAGTGTGGAGAAATTGATTGTTCCGGATTTTTGAGAGTAGCAGCAGATTGCTGTTCAGCCGCTTCATCCTGCCGAGAATGTGCAGGATGCGGACTGTTTCTTCCGTATGATATGCATCGTCTCGGTACTTTTCGAGCAGCATTTCCAATTTGGCAATCACAATAGCCAGCGGAGTTTGCAATTCATGTGACGTGTTTTCTATGAATATTTTCTGCTCGGTAAATATCCGGATGTTTTTCTCAAGCAGTTTTTTTACCGATTCGTTCAACTGCCGGTATTCTTTGATGTTTGTTTCCTCCAAATCAATCATGGAGCGATTGTCCAGGCGGAATTTTTTAAGTTCATCCAGCAGTCTGTAAAACGGTCTGTTGGCTCCGGCAATGATTCTTTTTCCTACAATAAATGCGGTAAGCGAAATAGTGATCCAAAGTCCCGCCAGGAGGTAAAGCATGTTTTTGATCAAATCGTCGCTTTCGACGGTGGATGTAAAAAATTGCAGGCGATAGTATTTCCCGTTCTGTTCGCAACGGAAGGAGGTCGTAAGCATCCGGACTTCTTCTTTTTCCAGTTCGGTCGCAAAATAGACGCGCGCAGTCGCAAAATTTTCTACAATGCCTTCCGCTTCTGCCTGCGGGATTTCCTGTATAATAATATTCAGCGGATTGTATTTTTCCAGATTTTCCACAAAACCGGCTATGCTGTTGGCTTTGGCGATAAATTCCTGTTTCAGATTGGTTAAGCCTTCATCGTTTCCGTCGTTTATTTCCTTCATTTGCAAAAAGAAATAAATAGCCGACCAAAACGCTATCACAATCGTAAAGGCAATGCTTATCCGCAATATCAAATGATCGATTAGCTTCATACCGTCATCTTATAACCGATTCCGTAAATATTTTCTATCATTACTTCCGATCCGCTGTCTTTTAATTTTTTTCGCAAATTCTTCACCTGCGAATACACAAAGTCAAAATTATCCGCCAGATCTATATTATCGCCCCACACATGTTCTGCCAGCATTTCTTTCGTTATCAAACGGTTTTTGTTGATTGCGAAAAAGGTCAGCATATCAAATTCCTTCCGGTTGAGTTTAAGCAGTTTGTTTTCCACAAAGACCTGTCGCTGCAAAAAATCGACGGACAAGTTACCCAGCGGCAAAATTTGTTTGCCATCCATCTGTTTGCGCCGCAAAACGGCTTTGATTCGGGCATGAAGTTCCGACAGATGAAAAGGTTTTGTCAGATAGTCGTCGGCGCCTAAATCCAGTCCCAGGATTTTGTCTTCGAGTGAATTTTTAGCAGAAATAATGATGATGTTGCCGGTTTTCCCTTCTTTCTTCATTTTTTCGAGAATTTTCAATCCGCTACCGCCGGGCAATGAAATATCCAGCAGGATGCAGTCGTAATCGTAAATCATTGTTTTTTCCACAGCGGAATAATAGTCGGCGGCTTTTTCCACGAGGTATTGTTCCGACAGCAAAAAGTCTTCGATTGTTTTCAGCAGCGGAAATTCGTCTTCGATAATCAGAATTTTCATGGAGTTATGATTTTTTTTGAATACACAAATTTACAGAAAATCTTTGCCGCGAAGAAAAGTATAAACGGGTAACGGTATGGAAACCATTGCGAAGGCAAAGCTATTCGGAGTCGGAGTGAACGGTGGTATTTTGAACCGTGCTTCTTACCTCTCCGTCGGTGAAGCGTGTGATGATTTCGTCGCCGGAAGTGATGGAGGCGGCCTGCTTGACGATTTTTCCGTTTTTCAGAGTCAGGCTGTATCCTTTTTTCAGGACGTACTCCGGAGAGGCCATGGAGATGAACTGTTCGGTGAGTTTCAGGAAGTGATTTTTTCCGGTCGTTTGCACCTGAACGCTTCGTTTCAGGTCTGTCCGGAGCGCCAGCAGCAGGTTGCCGTGCGTATTCAGCAGATGGGAGACGGCAAGTGGCAAGCGATTGCCCAGCATTTGCAATCCGTTCTTTTCGCGAAGCAGGCGTTCTGTGACGAAGGTCAGCAGACGGTGCTGCAGGCGGCCTAATTCGCCGGCGGCCTCGTCCATTGCGCCAATCAGACATTCGGCCACGGCCGTGGGGGTTTTCATGCGGGTATGCGCTACAAGGTCGAGTACCGTATCGTCGCGCTCATGTCCGATACCGGTGACGACAGGCAACGGGAACTGTGCGCAACTGGCCGCCAGCAGGTAGGAATCGAAACTGTTCAGTTCGGAGGTGGCTCCTCCTCCGCGGATGATGACAACCAGGTCGAAGCAATCCACATGGTGGAAGATGCGGTCTAAGGCGGCAATCACGGAGGACTCTGTTTTCTCTCCCTGCATGATGGCCGGAAAGAGTTTGAGGTAAAAGGTATATCCGGATTTATTTCCCGTCAACTGGTTTACAAAGTCTTCGTAGCCGGCTGCCGTCGGCGAGGTGACGACCGCAATCCGTTTGGGAAGTACCGGGAAGGGCAATTCTTTATTTAAGGTAAAGACTCCTTCCTCTTTCAGGCGCCGGATTATCTCCATCCGTTTGCGAACCATATCTCCCACCGTGTACGCAGGGTCGATGTCGAGTACATTCAGGCTGAAGCCGTACAGCTCGTGGTATTCTACGGAGACCTTTACCAGCACTTTCAATCCCGAAGTGAAGGCTTGTCCGGTTTCCTTTTCAAAATAAGGTTTCAGCAGACAGAAGGTTTTTGCCCAGATGGAAGCGCGCATCTTCGCCACCAGCAGGCCGGAGAGGAGATGCTTTTCGACAAACTCCAGATAGCAATGCCCGGACACATGGCTGCGCACATCGCTCATCTCCGCACGAACCCAGTATGTATCGGCAAAAGCGTTGCGGACAGCGCCTTTTATCCGGTTGCCGAGTTCGGACAGTGAAAACTCTTCCCGCCGGTCAGGGTTCATTTCTTAATGCGTTATACAGGTTGGGAATGCCGTAGCCCAGTTCGGCGTCCGGCCGGGCATAATGGGAGGAGGAGCGCCGTATCCGGTCGATGATTTCCAGATTGTTCAGTTGCGGCAGCGCCTGCCAGAGGCAAATGCCCAGTCCCGCTACGGTGGGTGTAGAGAAAGACGTGCCGCTTGCATAGCGGATGCTTCCGCTGCTGTCGATCACCGCGCAGTTGGTGCCCAGGGCTACCACGTCCGGCTTTACGCGGGCATCGGCCGTAAAACCGGCCGAGCTGAACGTACTTTTTTCTTTGTTTTGGGTGATGGAGCCTACGGTCAGCACATGGGGAGCATCCGAGGGGAAGGTGAGCGTCTTCCAGCTTCCGTTGCCTTCATTTCCCGCACTGATAAACAGCAGCAGCCCTTTCGAGGCTGCCTTTTGGGCTGCCCGGCTGATGAAGGCGGTCTTTCCGTCGAGCATGGAGGGATGATAGCTCAGTGTACAGTCGTCGAAAGCATAGTATCCCAGCGACGAGGAAATCACCTGCACTCCTGCGCTGTCGGCAAACTCTACGGCTGCCGTCCAGTAATCTTCTTCAATCGGGTATTCCGAGCTGCCGTCTTCGCTTTTGATGAGCCAGTACGAGGCTTCCGGCGCTGTGCCTACCATCACTCCCGGTGCATTGGCGGCCAGGCACGATAGTACTTTGGTGCCGTGTTCGTCGTCCAGGAATACGCTTTCTCCGGGGGATACGGCGTTGTAGGTTCCTTCCAGGCGGAGAGAGTCGAATACGGCCATCCGGTCGGCGTTCATAAAGCCGGCGTCGATGACGGCTACCTTCATTCCTTTTCCCCGGTATCCTTCTTCGTGCAGGGGGGCGCCGTGCAGCATATTGATCTGTGTGTCCGCATATCCGTAGACGGTGTGCTGCGGCAGGTCTTCAGGGAAGAGGCGCGAGGTGTCCCGGCATAGGCCGGACGGTGTGTGACGGATTCCTTTCCATACGCATTTTACGGAGTCTACGATGGAGAGTGTTTCCAGTAGCCCGGCCGTTGTGCTGTCTTTACATTCCACGACTACGGTGGAGAACCATTTGCTTGTTACGACGGGCTTTGCTCCCAGTATGTTCAGCGTATCCAGATAGGAGCGGGCTATGGGTAAATCGGATGTGTCTACGGGGATGGATTCCTTTTGGCGGCGGCTGATGGCTGCCTGCGACAAAAAAAATTCCGGGTTATCTGTCGAATAACCGGAAAGCCCTTTGTCTTTCAGATATACGCGAAAGCAGAAATTTTCGCCGTTAAGCATTCCGAAAGACAGCAACATACATGCAGTCAGCAGGCATGAGCGTATGTGGGGTGTGATGTCCAAGTGTGCAGGGTTTTGCTAAAAGAAGATGGCCATTTCGCGTTTTACGCTCTGGCGCAGGGATATCAGCGTTTCGGTGGCCATTACGCCCGGTATTTCCTGTATGCGCGAATTGAGCAGGGCCATCAGATGTTCGTTGTCGGTGGCATAGAGCTTGATGAGCATTGTGTAGGGGCCGGTCGTAAAATGACATTCCACTATTTCGGGGATCTTTTCAAATTCGGGTACTACATCTTTGTACATAGAGCCTTTTTCCAGTTTTACACCGATGTAGGTGCACGTATTGAGTCCTAAACTTTTGGGATTGACGTGATAGCCGGAGCCGGTAATCACTTTCATATCGATCATCCTTTGAACCCGCTGATGGATGGCTGCACGGGAAACGCCGCATTCTTCGGCTACGTCTTTGAACGGAACGCGGGCGTTCCTGGAGATGATGCTTAAGATCTGCCTGTCTAATTTATCTATTTTGTCCATTTTGAAAGTTGTTTATGATTTAACTCCTTTGTTCTTAACATAGACCAAAAGTATATATTTTTTTGAGTTATGTATCATAATGGAAGAAAAATATCGTGTAGTAAATAATAAAAGCAAGAGAAACGGTGTATTGAAGCCATTTCTCTTGCTTTTAAAAAGGTTGTTGCCGATGCAACTTACGGTTTTACGATTTCAAGCAGTTCTACTTCAAATTTCAGCAGACTGTTCGGCTTGATGTCGCGCCCTGCGCCGTTTTCACCGTAAGCCAGTTCGGATGGTATCCAGAAGATGTACTTGGAGCCTACCGGCATAATCTGCAGGCCTTCCGTCCATCCCTTGATTACCTGATTGACGCCGAACACGGCCGGTTCTCCGCGCTGTACGGAGCTGTCGAATACGGTGCCGTCGAGCAGCGAGCCGGTATAGTGTACTTTTACCTGATCGGTTTCGGCAGGTTTCTCGCCGGCGCCTTCGGTTATTACTTCGTACTGCAGGCCGCTTTCGGTTACGATAACGCCGCTTTTCGTTTTATTTTCTTCCAGGAATTTCTCGCCTTCCAGCTTGGTCTTTTCGGCTTCTTGTGCCTGGGCTCTCTGGAAATATTCCTGGATGTAGGCCTGTGCTTCTTCCGAGGTCATTTTCTGGCTTGCGGTATCGCCTTTGAGGCCGGTTGCCAGGCCGGCAATCAGTATGTCGATATTCACAGGCTCGCCGGGGAAGGTGCCCAGGTTTTGCTTGAAGCTGAAACCGTTTACCAGACCGATGGCATAACTGGCGCTGTCTACACCGCTGTGCAGTTTGGCGCTTTTGACGGAGTCGCAGGAAGAGGCGGATACACCCATGGCTGTAATTACAGCGGCTACTAATACATTAATCTTTTTCATTTGTTCTTATCATTTATTGTTTCTATTGTTTCTACTGTTTCACTATGCTCAGCAATTCCACGTCGAATACCAGGGTGCTGTGCGGAGCGATATGTTCGCCGGCTCCCTGGCTGCCGTAGGCCAGAGCGGGGGGGATGAAGAGTCTCCATGTCGAGCCTGCGGTCATTCGCTGCAGGGCTTCCGTCCATCCGGGGATTACCTGGGAGACGCCGAACACGGCCGGCTCTCCGCGTTCTATGGAGCTGTCGAACACGGCGCCGTTGATAAGGGTACCGTGGTAATGGCATTTTACTTTGTCGGAGGCCGAGGGCGACGGGCCGTCGCCTTGTTTGAGTATTTGGTATTGCAGGCCGCTGGGAAGTTCGGTTACGCCGGCTTTGTGCCGGTTGATTTCCAGGAACTCCAGGCCGGCTTTCCGGTTTATTTCGCCTTGTTCCTGCTGAAGTTTTCCGAAATAATCATTGATGATTTGCTTTGCTTCATTGTAGCTGATGTCCGGTTTGGCGTTTGCGAAGACATCTTCTATTCCTTTTATAAAGTCGTTCATCTGAAGGTTGTGAATGCCCGAACTGCGAAAGTTATTGCCGATGCTCAGGCCAAGCGCGTAGCTGATTTTATCCATTCGTTTTTTACGTCAACTGTTTATGAGGCACAAAAGTAGCGTTTTTAATCATACGCCCGTCTATTTCTTCTGCTTTTCTTCTTTTTTTTCAGTTGTCTTCTCCGTCGGCGGTTTCAAACAGGAAGTCGTTGTAGGGGAAGCGGGTGACGTGAATTTCCTTCACTCTCCGGTACAGGAGCGTCTTCAGGCTGTCTATTTGGAGGCCTTCTCTGGCGGAGACGAAGAGGCAGCCGTCCTGCATCTTCCCCATCCAGGTTCGCTGGAGTTCTTCGGGGCCGATGTTTTCGCGCGTGGGGGGCGTCAGGTCGTCGGCTTCCTTGGGGGTAAAGGTATAGGCGTCTATTTTGTTGAACACCGTAATCAGGGGTTTGTCGCTGCAGTCTATGTCCGAAAGGGTGCGGCAGACGGTGTCCATTTGTTCTTCGAAGCCGGGGTGAGAGATGTCTACTACGTGTAGCAGCAGGTCGGCTTCGCGTACTTCGTCGAGGGTGGACTTGAAGGATTCCACCAGCTCGGTGGGGAGTTTGCGGATGAAGCCTACGGTGTCCGACAGCAGGAAGGGAAGGTTTTCGATGATTACTTTCCGCACGGTGGTATCGAGCGTGGCAAAGAGTTTGTCTTCGGCAAAGACGTCGCTTTTGCTCAGGCGGTTCATCAGGGTTGATTTCCCTGCATTGGTATAGCCTACAAGGGCTACGCGCACCATTTTTCCGCGGTTCTTGCGCTGGAGGCTCTTCTGACGGTCTATTTCCAGCAGGTCCTGTTTGAGTTTGGCGATGCGCGACAGAATGATGCGGCGGTCTGTTTCTATCTGGGTTTCTCCCGGCCCGCGCATTCCGATGCCTCCGCGCTGACGTTCCAAGTGGGTCCAGAGGCGTGCCAGGCGGGGCAGCATGTAGCGGCATTGTGCCAGCTCCACTTGGGTCTTGGCGTGAGCCGTTTGTGCACGGCGGGCGAAGATGTCGAGGATCAGTCCGGTGCGGTCGAGAATCATCACCTGCAACTCTTTCTCGATGTTGCGGAGTTGTTTGGCGGAGAGTTCGTCGTCGAAAATCACCAGTCCCGTTTCGTTTTCTTCTACATACTGCTTGATCTCCTGCAGTTTGCCGGAGCCTACAAAGGTCACGGGGTGCGGCGCGGTCATTCGCTGCAGGAAGCGTTTCACCGGTTCGGCTCCTGCCGTATCGGCCAGGAAAGCCAGTTCGTCCAGGTATTCGCCCGCCTTCTGTTCGTTCTGTTCGGGAGTGATGATTCCCACCAGTACGGCCTTTTCGGTATTTGCTTTGCTGATAATAAATTCTTTCATGCGGCAAAGATACGATTTAGATACTTAAGTCCTGCCGGATGACCCCGCTCCGTCTCCTCCCGAAAGACCGTTTTCCGGAGGAGACGCCACGGGGTTTTTCCGTCTTCCGCTTATCTGGAAGGGAGGGCGCCGTCGGGGTAGTTTTTATTTTTTCTATATTCAATTTAAATTATATACGGATGTGGCTTTTTTTTCTTCCGTATATAGCTATTCGTTTCACCGGGTGAAATAGGTATTTCAACCCGGTGAAATACCTATTTTAACCCGGTGAAATAGGTATTTGAACCCGGTGAAATAGGTATTTGAACCGGGTCGAAGAGATATTTGAACCGGGTGAAACAGCTATTTCAACCCGGTGGAACGAAAAATAAATACGGTAGAAATAAATTGTATATACGTATTGATATATGGATTATCCTTTATGTCAGCCTATTTTGGGTAGTTTGCGGACGCCGCATATATACTGTCTGAAGAGGATGTGCGTGCGGAGAAGCGGTTTCTTCCCTTTTTGGTGCGACACTGTAACGTTTCCTGCCTTTCCTGCGTCTAAAGTAGGGAAAGCGGATGTGGCCACTCCGCCGTGCAGAACTATATTCACTTTGTAAATAAAAAATGTATGAAACAATTACTGACTATACTCATACTGCTTGCCGGTATGACAGAGGGAACTTTTGCCCAGCATATACGGATTCGGGGCACGGTGAAGCAGAAAGGGAACGGGGCGCCCCTGGAGTTTGCCCATATCGTGCTGCTGACGGCCGACTCGGCCTTTGTGGACGGTACGGCTTCCGACGCAGAGGGGGGCTTCGTGCTCCGTGCTCCCGGGACGGGGAGCTACCGTCTGCAGGCGTCCTGCCTGGGGTTTGCTTCGCAGGTACTGCTTCTGAATGATGTAAGGGAAGAGGCCGCGCCGACCGATATATTGATGGAAGAGGAAGCCGCCGCGCTGGATGGCGTCACCGTGCAGGCGTCGAATACGAGCGTTCGCATCGACAGAAAACTGATTTATCCTTCCGAACGGCAGGTGAAAGCCTCGGCCGACGGAGTGGATTTGCTTCAGCAACTGATGCTCCAGCGCGTGAAGGTGGATCCGCTCTCGCGCGGGATTTCCCTGGCGGGGGGCGGCGAAGTGCAGTTGCGCATCAACGGAGCCAAGGTGGAGGCCGAGGATATCGCCGCCCTGCTGCCTGTCGACGTCCTGCGCGTGGAGTATCACGACAATCCGGGGATACGGTACGGCCAGGCCGAGGTGGTGCTCGACTTCATCGTGCGGCGTCCCGAAACGGGCGGCAACCTGGGGCTGAATCTGAACCAAGGCATCCTGACGCCCTGGGGGAACAACTATATCAACGGAAGGATCAACCGCAAGCGATCCGAATTTGCGGTGAATTACAGCATCCGCCACCGGGATTTCCATCAGATGTGGCGCGACAATGAGGAGACATTCTCCTTTGCCGACGGTTCCACGCTGCGGCGGAGGGAGAAGGGCGAACCGGGTCATGCAAAGGTTTTCTGGCAGAACCTGAACAGCCAGTACAGCTATCAGGACGAACAGAGGATGTTTCGTGCCACCGCGCGCCTTTATTCGGCAAAGCAGCCGCATTGGGATTATCGCGGCCTGCTGTACAACGTGGAGCATCCGGCAGACGCGGTGGAGATGACCGACCGTACCGCCCTCACGGAAACCCGCCCGGCGCTCGACCTCTACTATCAGCAGAGTCTTCCGGAAGATCAAACCGTCGTACTGAACGCCGTAGGCACCTACAATCGTACAGGCAGTACGCGCATCTACCGCGAAAGCCGCCAGGGAACGCTCCTGACCGACGTGAACAACCGGGTGGAGGGCGGGAAATATTCCTTTATCGGCGAAGGCGTCTACGAAAAGAAACTGGGCGACCGCCGCCTCAGCGCCGGCGTGCGCCATTCGCAGTCCCTGTCGGACAATACCTATCTCGGCTTGCAGCGGTACGAAACGGAGATGCAGCAGATGGAAACCTTCGTCTACGGCGAGTTCAAAGGCCGTCTCCGCCGGCTGGACTATACGCTGAGCGCAGGCTTCACCCGCTCCTCGTTCGCCCAGGAAGGCGGAGAGGGATACCGCTACTATACCTTCAATCCCCGCATCCTCCTCTTCCTGCCGCTGGCGGGACAGTCGTCGATCCGTCTGAGGAGCGACGTCAGCAACTCGGCTCCCTCGCTGTCGAACCTGAGCGCGGTGGAGCAGGCGGTCGATTCCCTTCAGGTGATGAGGGGAAATCCCGGCCTCCGTCCCTATCTCCGCTACCGTTCGCAGCTCTCCTACGAATACCGTAAAAACCGTCTGTACCTGATGATACAGGGACTGCACGAATACCATCCCCGCGCCATCATGGAGGAGAAACTGCTCGAAGGAAGCCGGATCGTCCAGACCTGGAACAACCAGAAAGACTGGCAGTGGCTGGGCGGCAGCGTCCATCTGCGGATCGGGCCGCTGTGGAATGTCCTCGAACTCTCCGTCAACACTCAGGTCAATCACTACATCAGCCGGGGCAATCACTACCGGCACCGCTATACGAACCGGTACACCAACTTGGATGCCAACTTTATGTGGAAACGCTTCATCGCCGGCGTCGGCATGGAAACGCCGTGGGACCGCTTCTTCGGCGAAACGATGAGCGGCGGCGAGAACCTTCATTACGCCATGCTGGGATACCGGCATAAGAACCTCTCCTTCGGCCTGGGTATGCTCAATCCCTTTGCCGACAGTTATAAGCAGGAAAGCGAAAACCGTTCGCAGTATGCTTCCTACCGGAAGACGAACTACATCAACGAAACCTCCCGCATGTTTACGTTGCGGTTCAGCTATAACTTCTCTTTCGGCCGTACCTTCAAAGCCGGCGAGCAGCGGCTGCACAATGCCGACGAAGATTCCGGCGTGATGAGTACGGGGAAGTAGGGCGGTGGAATGTAACAAATCCGTCCGCTGTCCGTCTTAAATAAGAAGTCGGCGGAGAATGTCCGGCCAAAGTCATACATTAACATACACGTTTATATGAAACAAATCCTTTTCGCTCTCCTGCTGACAGCCTTTGTGCCGCAGGGAATTTTCGCTCAGAAGATAAAAATAAACGGCACGGTAAAACATGCCAAGAACGGCGAGACGCTGGAGTTTGTCCATGCCGTGCTGCAAACGGCCGATTCCTCCTTCGTGGCCGGCGCCGTCACCGACTCAAAAGGATATTTCTCCCTGGAGGCGGAAGTCCCCGGACAGTACCGGCTCCAGGTGTCCAGTACGGGATTTGTCCCCCTTTCGCTTATCCTGCATGAGGTAAAAGAAGACGTCACCCTGTCCGACGTCCTGCTGGAAGAAGAAACCACTGCGCTGGAAGGCGTCACCGTGAGCGCCTCGAATATGAGCACGCGCATCGACAGGAAAATCATATACCCCTCCGAACGTCAGCAGAAAGCCTCAACAAACGGAGTAGACCTGCTGCAGAAACTGATGCTCCCCAGGGTGACGGTGAATCCGCTCTCCAATACCGTCTCCATTCCCGGAGGCGGCGAGCTGCAACTGCGCATCAACGGAGCCAAAGTGGAGGTGGAAGACGTCACCGCCCTGCTGCCGGCCGACATCGTCCGCATAGAGTATCACGACAGTCCGGGGCTTCGGTACGGCAACGCCGAAGTAGTACTGGACTACATCGTGCGGCGTCCCGAAACGGGCGGCAACCTGGGCATAGACCTGAACGACGGCCTTACGGATGCCTGGGGAAACAACTTCTTCAACGGACGGATAAACCACAAGCGCTCCGAGTTCTCGCTGAACTACGGCATCAGTCACCGCGAGTTCTACCAAATGTGGCGCGACAACGAAGAGACGTACACCTTTGCCGACGGTTCCACGTTGCGGCGGCGCGAGAAGGGCGAACCGGGACACCTCGCACTGCACTGGCAGAACCTGAACGCCAAATACAGCTATATGGACGAAAACAAAATGCTGAACACCACCTTCCGCCTCTACGACTACCGGCTGCCTCACATGGATTACACCGGCCTGCTGTACAACGTGGATCATCCGGCCGACGCCGTGGATATGACCGACCGTACCGGCGTCACGGAAACCCGCCCGGCACTCGACCTCTACTATCAGCAGAGTCTTCCGGGAGATCAAACCATCGTACTGAACGCCGTAGGCACCTACAACGGTACGGGCAGTACGCGCCTCTACCGCGAAAGCCGCCAGGGAGTGATCCTGACCGACGTGAACAACCGGGTGGAGGGCAGGAAATATTCCTTTATCGGCGAAGGCATCTACGAAAAGAAACTGGGCGACCGGCGCCTCAGCGCAGGCATACGCCATTCGCAGTCCCTGTCGGACAATACCTATCTCGGCGGGCAGCGGTACGAAACGGAGATGCAGCAGATGGAAACCTTCGTCTACGGCGAGTTCAAAGGCCGCCTCCGCAAACTGGACTATACGCTGAGCGCGGGCGTGACACGCTCCTCGTTCGCCCAGGAAGGCGGGGAGGGATACCGCTACTATACCTTCAATCCCCGCATCGTGCTCTTCCTGCCGCTGGCGGAGCAGTCGTCGATCCGTCTGAGGAGCGACGTCAGCAACTCGGCTCCCTCGCTGTCGAACCTGAGCGCGGTGGAGCAGGCAATCGATTCCCTTCAGGTGATGAGGGGGAATCCCGGCCTCCGTCCCTACCTCAGCTACCGTACGCAGCTCTCCTACGAATACCGGAAAGACCGTCTGTACCTCAATCTGCAAGGATCGCACGACTACCATCCCCGCGCCATCATGGAGGAAAAACAGCTCGAAGGCCGTAAGATTATCCAAACCTGGAACAACCAGAAAGACTGGCAATGGCTGGGCGCGAGCCTCAATCTGCGGGTCGGCCCGCTGTGGAACGTGTTCGAACTGTCGGTCACCAGTCAGCTTAATCACTACATCAGTCGGGGGAACCACTACCTGCACCGCTACACCAACTGGTACAACAATGTGGAGGGTAACTTCCTGTGGAAACAGTTCTCCCTCGGCGGAGGCATAGACACGCCCTGGGATCGTTTCCACGGCGAAACGATGGACGGCGGCGAGAACCTTCATTACGTCATGCTGGGATACCGCCACAAACTCCTCTCCGTGCGTCTCGGCATGTTCAATCCCTTTGCCGACAACTACTACGAAATCTCCGAAAACCGCTCCGCGTATGCTTCCTACCGGAAAACTAACTACATCAACGAATCTTCCCGCATGATCATGCTGCGGCTGAGCTACAATTTCTCTTTCGGCCGTACCTTCAAAGCCGGCGAGCAGCGCCTGCACAATGCCGACGAAGATTCCGGCGTAATGAATACCGGGAAATGACCGGCAAAGTCATACATTAATGTATACGCTTATATGAAACAAATCCTTTGTGCTCTCCTGCTGCTCTCTGCTGTGCCGCAGGGAATTTTCGCTCAGAAGATAAAAATAGACGGCACGGTAAAACATGCCAAGAACGGCGAGCCGCTGGAGTTTGTCCACGCCGTGCTGCAAACGGCCGATTCCTCCTTCGTGGCCGGCGCCGTCACCGACGCCGGGGGATATTTCTCCCTGGAGGCGGCGGTACCGGGGCAGTACCGGGTACTGGTGTCCTGTACGGGATTTGTTCCGCTCTCGCTCCTTCTGCACGATATAGACCGCGACCTCACCCTGTCCGACATCCTGCTGGAAGAAGCCGCCACCGCACTGGAAGGCGTCACCGTGAGCGCCTCGAATACGGGCAGCCTCATCGACAAAAAAATCATATACCCCTCCGAACGTCAGCAGAAAGCTTCCGCGAACGGAATAGAACTGCTTCAGCAACTGATGCTCCCCAGGCTGACGGTAAACCTGATGGAGAACAGCGTATCCGTTCCCGGAGGCGGCGAGCTGCAACTGCGCATCAACGGAGTGAAGGCAGAGACGGCCGACGTCATTGCCCTGCGCCCTTCGGACGTCGTCCGCATAGAGTATCACGACAGTCCGGGGCTTCGGTACGGCAAGGCCGATGTGGTGCTCGACTACATCGTGCGGCGTCCCGAAACCGGCGGCAACCTGGGCTTGAACCTTAGCGACGGCATCCTGACGTCGTGGGGAGACAACTTCGTGAACGGACGGATCAACCACAAGCAATCCGAGTTCTCGCTTCATTACGGCGTCAGCCACCGGGACATGTATCAGATATGGCGGGACAATGAAGAAACCTTCACCTTTGCCGACGGCTCCGTCCTGCACCGCAGGGAAGCGGGCGAACCGGGTCACGGGGAAGCCTACTGGCAGAACCTGCACGCTGCTTACAGCTTCCGGAACGAACACAGGATGTTTAACGCCGCCTTCCGCTATTACGCCAGGAATCATCCCCACCTCGACTATGCCGGCACACTCTGCAATGTGGCAAACCCCGCAGACGCTGTCCGCATGACAGACCGTTCGGCCGCTACCGACCGCCGCCCTTCCCTCGACCTCTACTATCAGCAAAGTCTCGGAAACGATCAGACGATCGTACTCAACGCGGTGGGTACCTACAACTATGCCGGCAACACCCGCCAGTATCGGGAAAGCCTCCACGATGTGTTGCTCACCGACGTGAACAGTACGGTGGACGGACGGAAATACTCGTGGATAGGCGAGGCCATCTACGAAAAGAACGCCGGCGGACGCCGCTTCAGCGCAGGCCTGCGGCAGACGCAGATGTTCTCGAACAATACCTATACCGGCTTGCAGAACAACGTCACCCGAATGAATCAGGGAGAAACAAGCGTCTACGGAGAATATAAAGGAAAGGCTCGCCGACTGGACTATACGCTCGGCGCAGGCCTGACGCGTTCCTATTTCGAGCAGGAGGGCGAGGAGGCTTACAGCTACTACACCGTCCATCCGCGCATCGTGCTGTTCTATGCCCTCTCCGGACAGTCTTCCCTGAGGCTGCGATCGGAGGTCAACAGAGTCTCTCCCTCGCTGGCCAACCTGAGCGCCGTGAGCCGAACGGTGGATTCGCTGCAGATTCAGCGGGGGAATCCTTCGCTGAAACCTTTCCTCCGATCCTTTACCGAACTTTCGGGCGAAGTCCGCAAAGGCCTGTTCCACGCCGACCTCCGGGGTACATACGAGTACCGGCCAAACGCCATCATGGACGAAAAACTCCGGGAAGGACAAAAGATTGTACAGACCTGGAACAATCAGAAGAGCTGGCAGCAACTGGGCGGACGTCTCACGCTGCGCGTCGGGCCTCTGAAGGACATCTTCCAGGCGTCCGTTGCCGGCGGGGTGAATCATTACATCAGCCATGGAAACACGTATCTTCACCGGTACACCAATTGGTTCGCCACGATGGAAGGATCGGCTTCGTACAAAGGCTTTACGGGCACGCTCGGCCTGGAAACAGCCTGGAACTATTTCTACGGCGAGACGATGGAGGGAGGAGAAAACATGCACTACCTGATGCTGGGGTATCAGCACAAAGACCTGTCGTTCTCTCTGGGCATGTTCAACCCTTTTGCAGACAACTACAAGCAGGAAACGGAGAACCGCTCGCAGTATGCTTCCTTCAGGAAAACAAGCTATATCAACGAAACCTCCCGTATGCTGCTGGCAAGGCTGAGCTACAATTTCTCTTTCGGCCGTACCTTCAAAGCCGGCGAAAAGCGTCTGCACAATGCCGACGAAGATTCCGGCGTAATGAACACCGGCAAATAAGGCGCCCCGAACCGTAAAAGCAGGCGTCGCGCCGGGCTTCCCTGTTTTTTCGCCGGGCTTCCCTGTTTTTGCGCCGGGCTTCCCTGTTTTGTCGCCGGGCTTCCTGATTTTGTCGCTGGGCTTCCAGATTTTTGCGCCGGGCTTCCCTGATTTTTTCGCCGGGCTTCCCGATTTTGTCGCCGGGCTTCCTGATTTTGTCGCCGGGCTTCCTGATTTTGTCGCCGGGCTTCCCAATTTTGTTGCCGGGCTTCCTGATTTTGTCGCCGGGCTTCCCGATTTTTTCGCCGGGCTTCCTGATTTTGTCGCCGGGCTTCCCTGTTTTGTCGCCGGGCTTCCTGATTTTTGCGCCGGGCTTCCCGATTTTGTTGCCGGACTTCCCTGTTTTTGCGCCGGGCTTCCCTGTTTTGTCGCCGGGCTTCCCTGTTTTGTCGCCGGGCTTCCCTGTTTTTGCGCCGGGCTTTCCGATTTTGTTGCCGGGCTTCCTGATTTTGTCGCCGGGCTTCCTGATTTTGTCGCCGGGCTTCCTGATTTTTTCGTCGGGCTTCCTGATTTTTTCGTCGGGCTTCCTGTTTTTTTCGTCGGGCTTCCTGATTTTGTCGCCGGGCTTCCTGATTTTGTCGCTGGGCTTCCTGATTTTGTCGCCGGGCTTCCTGATTTTGTCGCCGGACTTCCTTGTTTTGTCGACGGGCTTCCCGGTTTTGTCGACGGGCTTCCCTGTTTTGTCGCCGGGCTTGCTGATTTTTTCGTCGGTCTTCCTGATTTTGTCGCCGAGCTTCCTGATTTTGTCGCCGGGCTTCCTGATTTTGTCTCCGGGCTTCCTGATTTTGTCTCCGGGCTTCCCTGTTTTTGCGCCGGGCTTCCCTGTTTTTGCGCCGGGCTTCCTGATTTTGTCGCCGGGCTTCCTGATTTTGTCTCCGGGCTTCCCGATTTTGTCGCTGGGCTTCCTGATTTTGTCTCCGGGCTTCCTGATTTTTGCGCCGGGCTTCCCGATTTTTGCGCTGGGCTGTGGGAGCGAACGGGAGGGAGAGGACGGAAGGGTAGTGGCTTCCCCGTCCTGTTTACTTACTTAAGGTATTTTTCTTTTTACTAAAAATATTCTCAAAATGTCTTAAGACATTTCAGAATTACCTTAAATTATTCCGCAACTACCCTAAATTATTTTGCAAATGTATTAAATTATTTCGGAAATACCTTAAATTATTTCTAAAATGTCTTAAATTATTTCTAAATTATCTTAAATCATTTCGGAAATGTCTTAAATCATTTCGGAAATGATTTAAATCATTTCAGGAATGTCTTAAATCATTTCGGGAATGATTTAAATCATTTCAGGATTGTCTTAAATCATTTCGGGAATGATTTAAATCATTTCAGGAATGTCTTAAATCATTTCAGGAATGATTTAAATCATTTCAGGAATGTCTTAAAT
>JAISMW010000071.1 GCA_031276545.1 Tannerellaceae bacterium | reverse complement strand
GATTTCTTCTTCGAAGAGATTCAATTTTGCAAGCATCTTTTTATGGGTTTGACACCACAAAGATGCTTACTTTTTTTCTATCTTCATCTCACATTTTTACCCCGCGCTAAGTATAATCATGTCATTAAAAACATCCTTGCAGTGGGTTTGGACAGGTTCTTTAAATCCGTCCGGCAGTCGGATTTCAATATCCGTGCAGTGACTAAAGGGGGGCTGTCCAGAGCCCGTTCGAAATTAAGAAACTATTTAAATTTTATTTCGGATAAATTTTATTGAGCATCAGTACGATAAAAGTTAGATGTATCATAGCGGTACTTGCGGTTATCCTATATTCATAATCTTTGGCTAAGCGTCTGAAATTTTCGAACCACGAGAAAGTTCACTCCCCTACCCAACGCTTGGGCAGGGGAGTGAAATGGGTTGCCTTATCCGAGCGCAAGGTGATTTCCATATCCCATCCGAATTTATTCTTAATATTTTCAACAAGTTCACCGCGATAACCGCCATCGGCATAAATCTTTTTCATCCTGTCAAAACGGTGATTTAATGTTTCGATTACACGAAAAGCGGCCTTACTGTCATGCTCGTTGGCAGCATGAATCGCAACCGAAAGAAGCAATCCGTTTGTATCCGTAATAATATGTTTTACGCCCTTTTATCTTTTTCCCTCCATCCACTCCTCTGCCTTCTCCGCCCACACGGGTGGTTTTCACGCTTTGACTGTCTATCAGCCCTACACTTGGGGAAGACGCCCGACCTTGCTTTTTACGATAAATACTGCGCAAAACCTCGTGGATTTTTTCCAATGTTCCGTCTTCTTTCCATCGGGAATAATAGTAATACACTAACTGCCATTTAGGGAAATCATGCGCTAACATCCGCCATTGACAACCTGTTTTTAACAGATAAAACAGAGCGTTGAATATCTCTCTTAATTCATGTTTACGTTTGCGAGTGTCGCCAATTATTGGTAATATCGAACCATATTGGCTGTCGGTTAAGTTTGTCTGATAATTTATCATCGTTCTTGATGTCTTGATAATCACAAAGATGCAAAATGTTATCAATATAAACAACCGATAGTCAATTTTTTATCCTAAATTTATGCAGTTTCTTAAAAGCTGCGCTATCGGCATGACGGGCAAATAATAAAATGGGAATTTAAGAGTTACGACGGAAAGAAGTATTACCAATTTGTCGGTTGTTGCAAATTTTACTAACTTTGTTCCGTCGATTTTAAAAAAATGTTATCTAATGACTAAGGAAAATAAAGAAAAAAATACGATGATTACAATTCCATGGATCTCGATTTGGACATTATTTATTCGTATTTAGCTGCCGGGCTGAGAACGCCACAAAACAAAGAGGAAGAATCTGCGCTGGAGGAAATAAGAGAGATTATAGGTAGCGGAAAGGGAATTGAACTATCATTCAATTGAGTATTTTGCTTTTGATAGAAATTTTTCATACAAGGATCTATCTTTAATTTCCAACACCCCGTCAATCATCCTGAGTATAAGACGAGGATTTTTATTTATGTTTGTGTCCCACAAATAATTCATGTTTACGTTTGCGAGTGTCGCCAATTATTGGTAATATTGAACCATATTGGCTGTCGGTTAAGTTTGTCTGATAATTTATCATCGTTCTTTATGTCTTGATAATCACAAAGATGCAAAATATTATCAATATAAACAACCGATAGTCAATATTTTATCCTAAATTTAAACAGGCTCTTAGAAGACATACTTAAGAAGCTCTTTTAATAGTGATTGGTAAAACGAATTTCACAAATGTATGCAAGGCGACAGATCGCCTCCCTAAAAGAGCTAAATCCTCAGAATGCAAATCAGGGCAAGAACATCGGCTGCAGAAAAGGCTTGCCTGCCGGTTCCGTCTCCATAGCGCCTCCGCAGCAGTTGCTCCCCGCGCTGCCTATGCCGACAGAATGAAAGCGTCTTCCGCAAAAATGAAAAGCCAGCGTCGGTTGCACGGAAGCCACCGACAAGACCAAAGTAACCCTATGGATATCGCCCGTTTTACGGCGAAAATATACGCGATAAACATATATTCCCGCAGGGAAACTATCCGAACTGTGATTCTTTTGATTTTTATAATGGGGATGTCTGATGGTATGCCCTACATGGCAGAAGTATCCGTATGATGGGAAACGCGGCGGATTTTTGTACATTTGCCCCCCGTGCAGTTGTGATGATGAACTGACGAAACTAAGTATTTACAATGGACAATAGACTCAATATGGAAAATGAAAAGATTCGCTGCCTGATTATCGGCTCGGGGCCGGCAGGCTATACGGCCGCTATATATGCTTCGCGTGCTAATTTGAACCCTGTGCTTTATGAGGGTATTCAGCCCGGGGGACAGTTGACTTCGACTACTGAAGTGGAGAATTTCCCCGGATATCCCGACGGTACGACCGGCGTCGCTCTGATGGGTGATTTAAGGAAACAGGCTGCGCGTTTCGGTGCGGATATCCGGGCCGGTATCGCTACGGCTGCCGACCTGTCGGCTCCGCCTTACCGGATCACTTTCGACGGGGAAAAGGTGGTGGAAGCGGAAACGCTTATCATCGCTACCGGCGCTACGGCCAAGTATCTGGGCATTGCCGACGAACAGAAATATGCCGGTATGGGCGTGTCGGCCTGCGCTACGTGCGACGGCTTTTTCTATCGCAAAAAGGTGGTGGCCGTGGTGGGCGGAGGAGATACGGCTTGTGAAGAGGCGCTTTACCTCTCGTCTCTGGCTTCCCTGGTGTACATGATTGTACGCAAAGATTATCTGCGGGCTTCCCGGGTGATGCAGCAAAGGGTGCTGGGGACTCCGAATATCCGGGTGTTGTTTGAACACAGTACTGCGGGTCTGTTCGGCGAAAACGGTGTGGAAGGTGTCCGCTTGATTAAAAGAAAAGGGGAGCCGGATGAAGAAACGCTGTCGCTTGCCATCGACGGCTTTTTCCTTGCTATCGGCCATACGCCCAATTCCGACCTCTTTAAAGCCTGGCTTGATACCGACAAGTCCGGATACATCCGCACCCTTCCGGGTACTCCCTGCACCGGCCGGCCGGGGGTGTTTGCCGCAGGCGACGTGGCCGACCCGCATTACCGGCAAGCCATTACGGCTGCTGCTTCGGGGTGCATGGCTGCTATTGAGGCCGACCGTTATCTGCTTGCGAAATAACAGGGGAATGAAGCTTGCGTCTTATATCTTCTTTGTATTAACCCTTCTTCCATTACCGGCACGCGCCGCAGAGTATCCCAAAAGGGAAATACGCGCCGTGTGGCTCTCTACCATCTACGGCATGGACTGGCCGGCCAAACCGGCCGGAAACGCGGCGGAGCGCAAAGCCCAGCAGAAAGAACTATGCGACAGACTCGACATGTTGCGAAATGCCAACTTCAACATGGTATTCCTCCAGGTGCGACTGAGGGGCGACGTGATCTATCCTTCGGCTATCGAGCCGATGAACCGGATCTTCGCCGGCCGTCACGGTGCAAGCCCCGGCTACGATCCGCTGGCTTTTGCGCTGGAGGAATGTCGCAAGCGGGGACTGGAATGTCATGCCTGGTTTATCACCTATCCGATAGGAAGCATGGCCGACGTGAAGAGCAAGGGAAGCAAATCGGTGGTAGCACGCAAACCCGAACTGTGCAAACTTTACAACGGCGAATGGTACCTGAATCCCGGTATGCCCGAAACCTCCGACTATATCCTCGCCATGGTGCGCGAACTGCTGAGAAACTACGATGTGGACGGAATCCACTTCGACCATATCCGCTATCCCGAAAATGCGGAGGGATTCCCCGACGGAGAAACATACGCCAAATACGGAAAATCGAACAGCCTGCGAGCCTGGAGGCAAAACAATATCAACCGGATGGTGGAACGGATATACGACTGGGTGAAGCGCTATAAACCCTGGGTGCAGGTGAGCGCCTCCCCCTTGGGAAAATACAGCCCGCTGATGCAGGTGCCCAACGCCGGCCTCACGGCTTTCGACGTATACCAGGATCCGCAGGAATGGCTGAGGATGAAGAAGCAGGACATGATTGTCCCCATGATGTATTACAGAGACAGTTTCTTCTATCCCTTTGTGGACAACTGGATGGCCAACCGCAACGGACGCTTTCTGGTGCTCGGACTGGGGGTGTACAAGCTTGCGCCGGGCGATTCGGACTGGACATTGAGGGATATTACCTCGCAGATAGACTACGTCCGGGCGTCGGGAGCAGACGGTATCACGTTTTTCCGGGGGATGCAGTTGTTCCGGAATACCAAAGGGGTATACACCGTGCTGAAAGATAAATATTTCAAATATCCGGCCCTCCTTCCTCCGCTCACGTGGCTGAGCAGACAGAGACCCGGAGCCCCGGTGGATGTGCGCATCAGGCGCGAGGGAAACAGGCTGAAAATCTCGTGGAATATGCCGGACGATACAGAAGACGATCCGGGCGCCCTGCGCTATACGGTTTATTATTCGCGCTCCAATACGGTCAATACCGCTTTGGCGCAGAACATACTGGCCACCGGCATTCCGGAGTCGGAAATTTATCTTGCCGTAGAATCGGAAAAGGAACAGGAGCTATCCTTCCGCATATCCGCTTCGAACCGCTACCATATCGAAAGCCGTCCTTCGCGGGAAGTGTACTATTATCTTACGGAGTACGAGAAGTAGCCTGCAGTTGGCAGTAGTAGGCATACCGGCCTAATATTTCCCTCACGTAATTGCAGGTCTCCCTTCCCCTGAGGTATCCGAACCGGCAGGCCGGGTCGTTGTAGAACTCCGGCTCATGTTTCCGCAGCACGTATTCGGCCACATTGCCGTCCCATACCGAGGGATTTTTCCCGTACTTTTCGGCCAGGCGCCGGGCATCGTATATGTGTCCGATTCCTGCATTGTAGGAAGCCAGCGTAAGTTTGATCCGTTCGACGCTGTCGGCAATCCCGCCGAATCCTTTGCCGAATATCCGCAATACCTCTACGCCCGTCCGGATATTGACGTCGGGGTCGGTCAGTTCCTGAAGGGGGATTTCCAGCATCCCGGCCGTACCGGGCATGATTCCCATCAGTCCCTGTGCGCCGGTGCGGGCTATTCCTTCCTGTCTGAAATGCGATTCCTGATAGGACAGGGCAGCCAGCAAACGCCAATCCCATCCCAGCCTGCGGGCGTATTTCCGGAACAGCGAATCGTAGGGAGATATATTCCCCTGCCTCATGCAGGGGGCGCTAAGCTCCAGCGCCCTCCGTCCCAATTCGGACGAATGCCCGGCTGCGGCTTTGGCCGAACGCTTTCCGGCCGGCCCGGCAGCCCATTGATTGATCGCTTCGGCAAGCAGGGGGGTGTCTTTCCGCACAATCCACGAAGTGCGCGGCGGGAACTCCGTCCTCAGCCCCCCGTTCCTGTGCAGGGAGTAGGTATGATACGGTGGCGCCTTTCTTTCCACCAGGTTTGCGGACACGGGCTGTTCTTCGCGTCCGCAATAAATCACCTGCCGCTTCAGCTCCCGGCTGAACGCCACGGGGTATGCTGCGACGTCCGCCTCGCCGGCCAGCAGGATTTCAATCAGGCGAAGGCGGTTTTCGGCCACTTTTATATTCAATTTCAAATGATGGGCTGCGGCAAAGTCCCGGATGAGTTCGTACTCGTATCCCATCGGCTCCATCCGGTACAGAAAGTAGGAAGAAGGGCTGTATAGCGTGACGGCCGTAAGCTCGCCCCTGGCCGCCAGGCGGGGGAAATCCGTCGGAAGGCTGTCCTTGGGAAGCGTCAACCTCATCGAGCAGTCGCAAAGGAATACAAAGCACAGGGTACAGAGGATACCGCGTGTATTATGCTTCATTCCGCGTAAGAAGAGCTACATTTTCCACATGATGCGTATGGGGGAACATATCTACCGGCTGCACTTTCCTTACGGCATACTGTCCGGCAAGGAGGTTCAGATCCCTGGCCTGAGTGGCAGGGTTGCAGCTCACGTATACAATCCGGTCGGGCGACGCGGAAAGGATGGCGCGAATCACATCCTCGTGCATACCGGCACGCGGAGGGTCGGTGATAATCAGTTCCGGCCGGCCATGCGTGCGGATAAAAGAAGCCGTCAGGATATTTTTCATATCGCCGGCAAAGAAAAGCGTATTGCGTATGCCGTTCAGCGAAGCGTTCCGCCTGGCGTCTTCTATAGCTTCGGGAACGTATTCTATACCGATTACTTTTCCTGCCTGCCGCGCAATAAAATTGGCTATCGTACCCGTGCCGGTATACAGGTCGTACACCAGCTCCCGTCCGTTCAGTGCGGCAAAGTTCCGTACCGTTTTATACAGTTCGTATGCCTGCAAACTGTTGGTCTGATAGAACGACTTGGGGCCTATCCTGAAGCGGAGTCCTTCCATTTCTTCCACGATATGATCTTTCCCGTAGAAGAGACCCACCTCCAGGTCGGTAATCGTATCGTTGCACTTGCCGTTGATAATATACAGAAGCGAGGTGATTTCCGGAAACGTATCGTGCAGATAAGCCAACAGGGCTTCGCGCCGTTCCCTGTCTTCGTAGAAGAAGACCGCAATCACCATGACCTCGCCGAGCGAGGCCGAGGTGCGTACAAGCAGCGTACGCATAAATCCCTCCTGATTGCGCAGGTTGAAAAACGGATACCCCTCGTGCGAGAGGCAATAGGCCTTCACGCTGCGCCGTATACGGTTCGAAATATCCTCCTGCAGATAGCAGGTATCTATATCCAGCACCTTGTCGAACATACCGGGGATATGGAAACCCAGTCCGTTCATATCGTCCGAAGGCTCGGAGGACTGCATATCTTCTTCCGTCAGCCATTTTTTGTCCGAAAAGGTAAATTCCAGTTTATTGCGATAGTATTGCGTTTGCGCTGCACCGAGGATAGGGAGAAATTCGCCGACAGAGAGTTTCCCAAGGCGCAGCAGGTGGTCGGCCACCTGCTGCTGTTTATACTTAATCTGCTCCTCGTAGCGCAGATGTTGCCATTTGCATCCTCCGCACACACCGAAATGCCGGCAAAACGGCTGAGTCCGCAGCGGCGAATATTGATGGAAACGAACTACCCGCCCCTCGGCATAGCTGTTTTTCTTCTTCGTAAGGCGAATATCCGCCACGTCGCCCGGCGCTGCAAAGGGGACGAACAGCACAAAATCGTCCATCCGCGCAATAGCTTTTCCTTCGGCCGCCACTCCGCTAACCGTTACATTCTCCAGTACCGGTAATTGCTTTTTTCTTTTAACCAATGTAATAAGGTATTTATCTATTTTTCGGCGCAAAGGTATGGAAAATTAACGAATAGGGCGGAATCGGCCTTGCCCGGCACGTACATCGCCCAAATAGATTAGGATAGCGCCGCAATGCGATGGCGACTACCTCCCGTCCTCTCCGAAACACTCCCGTTCTCTCTGCGGACAATCCCCTGCGACTCCTGCACGCTCCCTTTTGCTCCGAGGCAGCCTCCTCCAGTGAGGGGAACGAACGGCGGAGGACGGCGAAAAAACAGGAGAGGCTGCCCCCCCGCGTGGGAAGCAGCCTCTCGCTATCCTTTTTACTCCGTTTGCTAAAATTTATGGAACATAAGCCTGTTCAATGCGGCTCCAGGGGCCTTTCTCGCCGCGGGTGTTCTCCCAGCGAAGAGCAAGGTAAAGACTGCGTCCATGGTCATGTCCGCTGAAGGGAGAATGGCCGGCGTGGCGGTATCAAACACGGAGTTTGACAGATCGTCGGCATCGGTGATAGGGGTCTCGGAGAAGATCCACCGAATTTCTACACCGTGCTGGCCGTCCGGTTTACCCTTTTTGGGAGTTTCGCCGGAGGCATCATAGTAATCAATCTGCAGACGGTGGTCAGGAAGGGTGGAAAGCTCGAACGACGGAGGCGTGCTGGCAACCGGCGCAGGAGTATGGCCTCCGGAGGAACGGGCATGGAATCCCATGGCAATAAGGTCGGTATCCGTCACGAGCGGGTTAGCCTTCAGGATGCCATGAAGCTCGCGGTAGTAGTCGATAAGCACCTTTTCCGCCGCGTTCATATTCGCGGTGATGATGGGTGTCCGCGTAGCCGGATCCACCCATGCTGCAAAGTTGGTCACGAAGGGATTGTAACCCTTCAGAGTGAAAGTCGAATGATACCAGATCCCCAACGGAGTAGTTTCTCCCATGCCGAAGCGGTCAACATTATTATCCAGATAGGGTACAGTCCGCTCTGTGAGCAGGACGTACAGTTGCTGCCTGTTCTTAGGCAACCAGTCTATTGTTTTATTCATGTCATTTAATTTTTAATGATGATTATTATGGTGGAGTAAAAAAGTCTTTATGTTATCTCAGCCTATTGTCCCACTACTTTGGAGCGGAGATGGGGGTTGACGGGCGCCATATAGTATACCGAGATGCGGTATGTTTTGCTGGGACCGGCACAGCCGCTGACGCTTCCGTAGTGCGGGGTGACGGTGATGTTCGCAGTGCCGATACCCGCGGCGGTAAATGGGGGCTGATCGCCCTGTCCGTCTGCTGCCAGGCCTATGGCGGGATTGTCGTTCTCCCAGGTGTAGAAGACATTGTTGTCGTCCGAGCTAAAGACCGTTGCCGGTATACTGGTATAGACCGGGTACTGCGGAGCAAAGAGGTGGTACGGCGGCAGGTCGGCGATGTCTTTGACTGTGACAAGCGGGTTGATCGTTACCAAGACGGGCGGAGTGTACACCGTCGTGCCGCAGTCGCCGTCCGTGACAGCCCTGCGGAAGTAAGTGTTCGTTGTCAGGTTCGCCGTGTAGGTATAGTCGGTCGAATTGGAGCTACCTATGTCGGTCCAGTCGTTATTGTCCTCTCTGTACTGCCACTTGTAGATGTAGGATGTTCCGCCGCTGGCGGCGACGGTCTGCGTAAAGGTAGCCGGGGCGGTGTTGCGGCAAATGCTCTGATCCGCGCCGATGCTGCCTGGCGTCAGGGCGTTGGCGCTGATGTTGACCGAGGCGTTGGCGCCGATGGTAACATAAGAATCGTCCGTACCGTTCAGGGTAATCGTCATATTGCCGCTGCCGGTCGGGGAAGCCGCAGCCTTCACCTTGAAGCTCTCGCTGTTTTCGCCGGCCGGTATGGTCACCGTCGGCGGCAGGGGGCTGAAGTCGCCCGTGTCTCCCGTATAATTGAGGTTCACCGTCACCGCCTTGCCGTTGGTGGCGGTGCCGGGATATTTCACCGTGAAGGTTTTCTCAGTATTCGCACAGACGGTGGTGGCGGTATTGTCCGACAGCTCTACGGTGGCGTTCACCGTCAGATTGGCGGGCTCTCCCATGGGGATCGTGTGGACGGTATTCGTCACAGAATCGGCGCCCACCGTCCATTTCCCGGTGGTGCCGGCAGTGACGGGGACGGTGATGGTGGCGTTTCCCTGAGCAGGGATGGTGGCGCTGGACAGCGTATAACACGGGCTGCCGGCAGTCCAGTCATGAATTGCCGAGGTAAAACCGGTGTGGCTCGCGGCCGCCCGGAACGCCACCGGGAGGTTTACCTGGAACGCGATGCCGCTCATCTGGGAGAGATTATAACCCTTGTACGTCAGATTTAGTGCGACAGTAGCATCGCCGAGTGCGACGGATTTATCTTTCGATCCGTTCCAGGTATAGTCCAGTTCGCCGTCTATCGAGGTCGTGAAGGTCTCCCCCGTCCGGATAGTGGTTATCTGCCCCGCCGGGATGTTGTCGTAGCCGACTCCCGTACTGACGTCATCATCTCCGCCAACTTGGCTACTAAAAGGACCGGCATAAGGGCCGAACCGGAATTTATATTGGTCGGTAGTCCCGCTACTCGATCCGTTTCCGGGAGTATTGTTTACCAGACTGTAGGAATAGCCTCTGTGATAAGGAGTGCCCGAATAGGCCCTGTCGAACGGCCGCCCCATGGCAAAGAAACCGATTGAGTTGCTGTTGCCCACACTATTTCTTGCGCCAACCAGATGCAAACTCCGCACCTGGGCTGTAGTCATATAATAGTCTCTTGCGGATCCATTATTGTAGCCCAAAAAATCCGGTAGAATGTAAGCATACGCATAATCACTTCCATTCACATACGAATCCCATCCGTAGGCAAAAATGATGGAGGGGTTGCCGGTAATATTGCTCATGTCCAGCACGGCAGTTTTCACGAAGTATTCCGGACTGGACGTATTGTACCGGATGGTGAGCGTAACGGAAAAATCATTGCTGTTATACGACCCGCTATACTTTTTGGTTACATGCTGCTGGATACCGGTAGTCACAGCGCTTATGTCTTCTGCTGAAAGTTCATAAGACGCGAAAACCGTACTCCCTATTTTGATGGCAAACAAAGGAGCTGTACCGTGAAACTGTGTGTACCACTGATTGTTAAGGTATTTGTAGATCCGATAGTAACCATTGGCGGTTATCATAATTTGCAACTGAGAAGTTGTGGCTCCACCCAATGTGTCGGCTGTTGCTGTTTGTGCAGACAGGGAGATGGGATGGGAGCAAAGGGCGGCGAGAACCGCGAGAACTAAATAAGACACAGTCGCCCGCCACATACTGCGGCGGCGGTTCTTTTGCGCCTTTGGGTCAACGGCGGCGCGTCCCGGTTTTTTATCCATGCGGATACTTGCTTTTCGAGTCATGCTATTTTTATTTGAATCAGATTAAACTACTCTGTGTAATTGCGACTATTATTTTTCATGCTATGCTTGCGCCGGGAAATCGCCGCGGCTGTGTACCAAGCGACGCTATGGTCTCGCAGCAGAGGGAAGTGAAAAATAAAGTATGCTTCATGTTGAATTATGATTAAATAAGGATTAGTGCTATATTTGCTTTATCCAGTATTATTTATAATAAATTCGCGCAAATATACGGTAAAAAATTAAATTCCATCAAAAACACAAATAAAATCTCATTTTTTTCAATTTTTTCAGAAAAAGACAGGAAAACCGGCACGATGCGACGCATCGCGAATGGAGAGTCAATGTCGTTTACTTAAGAAACAGCTATAACTTTCTGTAATTCACTGAGCCTGACTCTTCAGATTATCCCTTGTGCGCGTAGGCGTACCACTTTCGATAACCCCGTACAAGCGCAGCGCAGTACGGGGTCGGAGCCTCAGTGCGGGGGATGCCGTCGCCTCCGGACAAATAACCCCGGAAGGGGTTGCCCTTTGTTTCCGGAAACAGGGAAACACCTTCGGCATTAAGTCTTTCCTGCATGATGTCCTGACCCCGGCACTGCGCTGCGACCCCGCACTGCGCTGCGCTTGTACGGGGTTATCGAAAGTGGTACGCCTATAGGCGTACAGGGGATAATCTGAAAAGTCAGGCTCAGTGAATTACAGAAGATTATAGCTGTTTCTTAAGTAAACGGCATTGAACCGGTATAGCAAATCGTTCATACCGTTATCACTTATTGCTGCGTTGAGATAAAATTCATCAGATAGTTATTGAATGCTGTTGCGTTGTCCATGTTTGCACAATGTCCCGCATTTTCAACGATGTGAAATTGACTGCCGGGGTTGTCTTTGTGCCATTGTTTCGCCGACTTGATTGCCAGTTCCGAATCCTTATCGCCGGCAAGAATCAGCAA
>JAISMW010000011.1 GCA_031276545.1 Tannerellaceae bacterium | reverse complement strand
ACGGATGCCTCCGCCTATGTACATGCGCGGTGTAATTTTGTACGAGGCTAATTTGTCAACCTTTCTTTGCCCCTTGTAATCAGTAAAAAACAGTGGAAACAAATGATGATATAATAATCCTGAATGAGCTGTATAAAAACTATCATGAACGATTTCTGCGTTTTGCTAGAACGTATGTGTCGGTCAAAGAGGTGGCGGAAGATATAGTGATGGAGAGTTTTATGTGCTATTGGGAAAACCGGAGGAAACTGCCGCCCGATTCCAATGTGCCGGCTTATATCTGTACGCTGATAAAAAATAGATGCCTGAACTATTTGCATCGCCTGCGTACGCGAGAAGAAATTGAAAAATACCTGACAAACCTGCAAACCTGGGAACTGAACCTGCAAATCGCTACCCTGGAAGCCTGCAATCCTGAACGAATCTTCTCGGAAGAGGTTCAGCGGCTTGTGAAGGAGTCCCTGACCCTGCTCCCCGAAAAAACATACGAAATCTTTCTCCGTAGCCGCTACCTCGATCAAAGCCATAAGGAGATTGCCGAAAGTCTGGGACTTTCCGTTAAAAGCGTGGAATATCACATCACCAAAGCATTGAAACTATTGAAGGCGGCGCTGCGGGATTATTTTTAGGAAGCCTCTAAATCTATTTCTTTCCTCTTTCGTTTAGGGGTATCCGTCCGTTGTTTGTTTACCTGATATGAGAAGAAAAATAATGGACGGAAATTGTTTGCACAAATTTTATAAAGGATTGGCTTCTGCGGAAGAAAAAGAAGCCATTAAGCAGTGGCTGGAAAGCGATCCCCGGCACGCGGATATATTCTTCCGCGAACGTGAATTTTTTGACGCCGTCCTGCTGTCGGTCGAACATCCGGACTTCAGGCCGGAAAGGCAGGGGAAGAAGCGGTTTGCCTTCCGCCGCATCGGTGTGGAAGCCCTGAAAATTGCCGCTGTGGCGATCCTCATGTTTGCTTCCGGTGTCTATTTCCATACAAAAAAAGCAGAAAAGGCATATCGCCTGAGTCCCGTTCATACGGTATCTGTTCCGGCCGGACAACGGGCTTGCATACTCCTGTCCGACGGCACGAAGGTATGGCTGAATGCTCGCTCGGAAATAAAATATCCGGCGTCTTTTTCCACCGGCAAGCGGGAGGTGGAACTGAACGGGGAAGCCTATTTTGAAGTAAGCCACAACGAAAAAGCTCCGTTCACAGTCCATACGGAGCAGTGTGATGTAGAAGTGACGGGAACCACATTCAATGTGGACGCCTACCGGAACAGCAGAAACTTTTCGGTAGCCCTCATCGAAGGCTCCGTAAAGGTGGTCAACCGCGAAAACCCCGCGCATACGGTGACGCTCCTTCCCCGCCACAGAGCCGGACAGGTGAACGGCGTTTTCTCTACCGGCATCATAGACGATTACGACGTGTACCGCTGGCGCGACGGACTGCTGTGCTTCAAGGATATCAGCATGACGGAACTGCTGCGTCGTCTGGAAGCATGCTACGACGTCCGGATTATCATCGAGAACGACAAACTCTCAGACCATGTAATCAGCGGGAAGTTCCGCATCTCGGACGGCATCGACAATGCATTGCGGATTTTGCAGAAAGATGCAAAATATACCTTCGTGAGAGACAGCGAAACGGAGGTGATTTATATACGGTAACCATGATGCAGTGATTCAATATGACGCAAACACACGATTAACATAAACTAATACAGTACTAATTTTTTAAGTATGACAAACATGAATCAGATTTTTTTTGCGAATGTGAGAACGGCAGCCCTCCTGCTGTTCTGTTTATGTGCATTCAGCCTCCATGCCGAACATCCGAATCCGCAGAATGTGCTGATTACGGTGAATCAAATCAACTCCCGGCTGGAGCAAGTGCTGAATGATATAGAGAAACAGTCCGACTACCTCTTTGTGTATAGCAAACAGGTGGACGTGCGGCGGAACGTATCGCTGAATGTGCACAAACTGCCTCTGCACGACGCCTTGAGCCAACTGTTTAAGGATACGGACATCCGGTATGAAATCGAAGGTTCCTACGTGATCCTTTCCCGTACGGCTGCCGGAAAGAAAGGGGAGGCAGCGCCCGACATTCAACAGGCCGTTACCGTGAGCGGAACCGTAACGGATGAAACGGGCGAAACGATGTCCGGCGTAAATGTCGTAGTCAAAGGTACCACCGTCGGCGCGGTGACGGATGCGGACGGACACTACAGTATTTCGGTTCCCGACCACAACGCCGTGCTTGTCTTTTCGTTCCTGGGCTACATCCCTGTCGAAAAGGCGGCAGGAAGCAGGCGTATTCTTCACGTCACGATGGTGGAAGATTCCAAGCTGCTCGACGAAGTGGTGGTCACAGCTCTGGGGATTGTCCGGAAGGAGAAATCGCTCACTTATTCTACACAGGTGGTAGGGGGCGAAGAACTCACCCGCGCCAAAGACCCCAATATGATCAACTCGCTGGCCGGGAAAACGGCCGGTGTGCAGATCAACCGCAGTTCGTCGGGTCTGGGCGGTTCCGTCAAGGTGGTGATCCGCGGAAGCCGATCGGTGAACGGCAGCAACCAGCCGCTGTATGTGATCGACGGCGTACCGGTCAACAGTGGATCGAACAGTTCCGTAGTCACTACAATTGGAGGGAACAACGATGCCGGCAACCGCGATGCCGGCGACGGTATTTCCGACCTCAATCCGGACGACATCGAAAGCATCAACATTCTGAAAGGCCCTGCCGCCGCTGCACTCTACGGTACGTCTGCCGCCAACGGCGTGGTCGTAATCAGTACAAAGAGGGGAAAGGCCGGGCGTACGGACATTTCGTTCAGCTCCAACACCACCTGGGAGTCGGCCACATACGGTATCCCGAAGTTTCAGAACAGCTACGGAGGCGTCAGCAGCAGTTGGGGAGACAGACTGTCCGACGAGACCCCCCGCGACTACGTGAGCGACTTCTTCCGTACCGGACTGACCACCATCAATTCCCTCACCCTGAGTTCCGGGTCGGAGGCTATGCAGAGCTATTTCTCGTATGCAAACACCTACGGGAAGGGAGTGATAGAACTCAGCGAGCTGAACAAGCACAATCTGAACTTCCGCGAAACGGCAAATTTCTTTGACGGGAAGCTGACGGTGGACGCCAATATCAATCTGATGTACCAGCAGGGAAAGAACCGCCCCTCGCCGGGAGGCTACTACCTGAACCCCCTGGTCGGTCTCTATCACTTCCCCAGAGGCGGACGCGTGGCTGACTCTCCCGGTGCGGCCTATACGTTCGACCCTACCTTCGAATACTATAAGGAGAACTATCAGTACCTCGACGGGGGCAGAAACCTCTACCTGCAGAACTGGTACACTGGAATAAGCGGAGGATGGGAGCAAAACCCCTACTGGATTATCCATAAAACCCCCAACGTGGACGACCGCTACCGCACGCTGGCCAACCTGAACCTCTCCTTCAGGTTCAGCGACCGACTGTCGGTAACTGCCCGCGGGAATGCCGATTTTTCTGCCGGCAACTACGAAATGAAGATGTTCGCCGGCTCGGATCCCGCCCTGACCGGAGGCAACAACGGGCGCTACATCGCGGACGAATCAAACAGCCTGACACTGTATGGAGACGTGATGCTGACGTATCAGCAGCAGTTTGGCGATTTTACCGTCAATGCTTCCTTAGGCGCCAGCATAAAAGACTATTCGGGCAAATCCATGGGAGTCGATTCTTATCCGGCAGGACTGTACAATCCGAATATTTTCTCCATAAACAACATCAATCTCAATGCCGGATCCAACTCGATGGGCAAATACCACGGACAGGAGCAGGCGGTGTTCTTTGCCGGGCAGTTGGGATTCCGCGACCGGCTGTTTCTCGACGTCACAGCCCGCAACGACTGGACGTCTACCCTCGCCTTTACCGACTACCTGAACAAAGGATTCTTCTATCCTTCCGTAGGGCTGAACTGGATTGCGAACGAAACCTTCCGGATGCCCGAATGGATTAACCTCGGCAAGATTCGGGGAGCCTGGTCGAAAGTGGGGAACGGACTGCCGCGCTATCGCAGCAATCCGCTCAACAGCGTGGGACGCGCCGGCGTGATCAACTTCAATACCTCCGAGCCGTTCAGCGAACTTCAGCCCGAAATGACCACCTCCGTCGAAACCGGTACCGAATGGCGACTCTTCGGCAACCGCCTGGAGATAGACCTGACCTACTACCAAACGAATACCCGCAACCAACTGTTCTCCCTCTCCGCTCCGTCGGGTTCCAAGTATACCACCTACTATGTCAACGCAGGGAATATTCAGAACCGGGGAGTAGAAATCGTCCTCGGAGGTTCGCCCGTCTGGACAGGCGACTTCCGGTGGAAAACGTCGGTCAACTATTCGCACAACCGGAACAAAGTCATCGAGCTGGCCGAAGGCCTTGACCGCTTCAACTTCGGCGGCGGAGGCTCCAACAGCTACGATATGCGGCTCGAAGTGGGCGGCTCGTTCGGCGACTTCTACGGACGCATGTTCCAGCGCGACGAACAGGGCAACATACAGTACGACGCCGAAGGGATACCCCTCCCCGACAAGTCCGACTATAAGAAAATCGGCAATACGGCGCCCGACTTCAACCTCGGATGGCAGAATACGTTCACATATAAAGGTGTCTCGCTCTACTTCCTGGTTGACGGGCGCTTCGGAGGCGACGTACTCTCGCTCACCGAGGCCGATCTGGATAAATACGGCGTCAGCAAGCGATCGGGAGACGAACGCCTCCGCGGGGGTGTACCGTTCGACGGTAAAACAATAGAGAACGTGGAAAGATTCTACGGTATCGTAGGCGGGCGCGACGGAATCACCGAACATTACGTATACGACGCCACACATATCCGTCTGCGCGAACTCTCCGTGGGCTACTCCCTGCCGCGCGAACTGGTGAGGCGCCTGGCCGTCGTAAAGGGCATCGACCTGTCGCTGATTGCCCGCAATGTCTTCTTCATCCTGAACCGTGCACCCTACGATCCGGACGGGACACTCTCCGTGGATAACGGGCTGCAGGGGGTAGACGTATTCGGATTGCCCGCCTCCCGCTCTCTCGGCTTTAATCTGAAAATTAATTTCTAATTCCACCCGGTACATTTAAATTTTATCCGTATGAAAAATGTAATGAAATATGCCGCAGTACTTCTGACCTGCGGATGTATACTCGCCTCCTGTACGGACGGCTTTGAAGAAATGAACACCAACCCGTTCGGCGTATCCGACCGGGAACTTACGCAGGACAACAACCTGATCGGGATGCACTTCCCCACCATACAGCAATCCATTTACTACAACAGGGGCGGCTGGGACTACCAGTTGTTCCAGAACCTCAATGCCGACATCTGGTCGGGTTATATGGCTACGCCCACCAACTTTGCCGGAGGAATTAACAACCAGACGTATTTTCTGCTCAACAGTTGGAACGACGCCTGCTGGGAATATACCTACAGCAGCGTGATGAGCAACCAGATAAAGGTGAGGGAAAAATGCGCTGAACAGGGCGGCGTCTATGCGCACTACGACGCCATCAATACCATCCTGCGCGTGCTGGCCATGTCGCGCATCTGCGACCAGTACGGACCGGTTATCTATTCGAAATACGGAGAAAGCCTCCTGGGGGGCGAATACGACTCCGCGCAGGATGCCTACAAACTGTTCTTCTCCGAACTCGATCAGGCCGTCCGTACGCTCAGCGAGTATGCGGACAAAGAGGCTCCGTCCTTCACCAATTTCGATATGGCCTACGGAGGCGACCTCGTCAAATGGACAAAGCTGGGCAACACTCTGCGTTTGCGTCTGGCTATGCGCACCGTGAAATACGATGCGGCCTGGGCGCGTGCGGAAGGCGAAGCGGCCATCCGGGCCCCGCGGGGATTACTGGAAAAGGGAGAGAGCTTCATCATCAGCGGATTCGGATGGAAGCATCCGCTGTATACGTGCTCCATCGAATATCAGGATATCTTTATCAGTGCAAACATCCAGTCTATCCTTACGGGGTATGGCGATGCACGGCTGGACAGGTTCGGTCTGCCGAACGGCGACAGGCAAATAGCAGGTGTACGTACAGGCCTCCCCGACCTGGCCGACCTGGCCGATTCCTACAAGGCTGTCATCTCGCGTATCAACGTAACGGCGGAAGCTCCTGCCGTCATCGTGCCGGCAGCAGAAGCGTACTTCCTGCTGGCTGAAGCCGCATTAAGGGGATGGGATACCAATGGGGGAGATGCGAAAACCTTCTACGAAGAAGGTATCGACGCCTCGTTTGCGCAATGGGGCGTAGCGGTCGGCGATTATGCCGGTCGGTCTAATCTCCCCAATGACTGGGACGACCCGCTCAGGGACGATTTCGATTCGCCGGCCGTCAGCAAGGTCTCTCCCAAATGGGAGGAGGCCGGGAGCGACGAAGAGCGTCTGGAGAAAATCATCACCCAGAAGTGGATAGCCGGATTCCCCGAAGGGATGAATGCCTGGGCCGAATGGCGACGAACCGGTTATCCGAAGCTGTTCCCCGTTCTGAAAAACGACAGCCAGGGAGCGATCTCTACCGAACTGGGCGTGCGCCGTCTGACTTATACCCTGAGCGAACAGCGCAACAATCCGGAAGGCTACCTCAAAGCCGTCGAACTGCTGGGAGGGCCGGATACCGGCGCCACCCGTCTGTTCTGGGACGTGGACAAACCGAATTTTTAATCGAAGGAACACTTCCGCTATGACGCCGACAGGCTTATACAGCCAGGCTGATCCACTGGTGGATCGGTTTTCCGGAAGTTTTGACGGAAGCGATCCACTAGTGGATCGCTTCCAAAAAAAATATTTCTGCTCCGATCCACTAGTGGATCGCCTTCAAAAAAAATATTTCTGCTCCGATCCACTAGTGGATCGCCTCAAAAAAAAATATTTTTGCTCCGATCCACTAGTGGATCGCCTTCAAAAAAATTATTTTTGCCCCGATCCACTAGTGGATCGCCTCCAAAAAAAATATTTTTGCCCCGATCCACTAGTGGATCGCTTCCAAAAAAATTATTTTTGCCCCGATCCACTAGTGGATCACCTCCAAAAAAAATATTTTTGCCCCGATCCACTAGTGGATCGCCTCCAAAAAAATTATTTTTGCCCCGATCCACTAGTGGATCACCTTCAAAAAAATTATTTTTGCCCCGATCCACTAGTGGATCGCCTTCAAAAAAAATATTTTTGCCCCGATCCACTAGTGGATCGCCTTCAAAAAAAATATTTTTGCTCCGATCCACTAGTGGATCGCCTTCAAAAAAAATATTTTCGCCCCGATCCACTAGTGGCTCGCCTTCAAAAAAAATATTTCTGCTCCGATCCACTAGTGGATCGCCTTCGTCAAAATGGTGAAGGAGCCGCTCTACAGGCAGTTTTTCTTCCTGAAAATATCGACAGAGCCAATCCTCTTGAGAATTTCTTTGCCGGAGAGAGATGCGTATACATCTTCTGTACACGAACCGTTCCGCAATGAATATGGCGACAGACAATCCGACAATAATAACGTACATTTGGAGTCCGAACAGGTCACGAAGGGCTGTAAGGGCTTCACTAAATACTTTTACTGTATGAAACCTATTATTTTTTCTTTGATTTTTCTTTGCCTTGCCGTCATGCCTTCTTTTGCGCAGACGGAGGCCAACAGGCTCGATTCGGTGATTCCCGTGCGGGGACTGGCTATTGCCGCTCCTTCGGTGCAGGGATTGCCGTTGTTTATTAAGTTCATTGAAGAAGAGCTGGCGCCGGCGCACTTCAATCTGCTTATCCTGCGCGTGGACTGGAATTACAGCTACACGGGGCATCCGGAGCTGCAGGATCCCAATCCGCTGAAGCCGGCCGATGTGAAGCGCATCACCGCCGTATGCAGAAAGCATGGCATACGCATCGCTCCGCAAATCAATCTGCTCGGACATCAGTCCTGGGCGAAGACTACCTACGCCCTGCTGCGCGAATATCCCGAATTTGACGAGACGCCGCATGTGCATACCGAAAACTATACCGGATGGCCTAATCCCGACGGACTGTACTGCAAGAGCTACTGTCCGCTGCATCCGGAGGTGCATCAGGTGGTCTTCTCGCTGGTGGACGAACTGACCGCCGCCTTCGAAACCGACCTGTTTCACGCCGGGATGGACGAAGTGTTTTACATCGGAGACGACCGTTGCCCGCGCTGCAGCGGACGAGACAAAGCGGAACTCTTTGCCGGCGAAGTAACCGCCATCAGAAATCACCTCGCCCAGACGGGAAAAAGACTGATGATCTGGGGCGACCGCCTGATAGACGGCAAAACCACCGGGATCGGAGCCTGGGAAGCCAGCATGAACCATACGCATCGGGCCATAGACCTGATCCCGAAAGACGTCTTTATCTGCGACTGGCATTATGAACGCCCCGACCCGACGGCCGTCTATTTCGCCATGAAGGGTTTCGACGTGGCCACCTGCCCCTGGCGCAATCCCAAAGTGGCGATCGCGCAACTGGAGGATATGGTGCACTACCGCATAAGCGCTACGCCGCAGATGAAGGCGCATTTCCAGGGCGTCATCGAAACGGTATGGTCGGGGGCCGACGGGTTCCTGAAAAACTACTACAACCCTGAAGCCGGCGGCCAGGCCGCATCCGATGCCGTTACCTTGAAGAAATTGATGGAGGCCTACAAAGAGCTTTAAATAAACACAACGTATACCATGAAACAAACATGCAAAAAAACGGCAGGCGTCATCCTGCTCCTTTGTATCTGCTGCTGCCTGCCCAAAGCACAGGTAGACGAAAAACTGAGAAACGACGTCCGCCGGACCGGATTTGTGCACAGCCCGCTGCCGCTGGATTACAGCAAATCGTTCGAGACCTTCGGACTGACCAAGAAAGTACTCCGCCAGGAAATGCTCTGCGATATGGAAGACATGAAGCGATGGTCTCACCGGGGCATAGGAGCCATGGAGCAGACCGGCCAAAGAAGCATATCGGGCGCGCACAGCCTGCGCCTCACAGCGCCGGTCACCGCTTCGGAATTTCCCTCCTGGGGACTCGGACTGGGTACCTCCATGGCAGGCTTCGACGTGGGGGGCGCCAACTGGGAGAAATACAACCGCATCATGTTCTACATCTACCCCGACTGCGAAGGGGCGCGCAGCATCTACCTCAATCTCTATGTGGAGAACGACGGCAAAATAAAAGTGCCCGACAAATACGGACGGGAAGGATACCACGAAATAAACCTCGTCAACCATCAGTGGAATCAGTGCTTTGTGGAAATGTCGGAACTGGCGCGCGACAAAGTGAGCAAACTCCTCTTTGCGATTGAAATATTCGGCAAGGAAGAAACCATGGGCGACTTCCTGCAGTACGACATCGACGCCGTGGAACTCCAGACCGTAGAAGACCCCGAAGTGGTGAGCGGATGGCAGCCGGCTCCCGGACGGATCATTCACTCCACCACCGGATACAGGACGGAAAGCGAGAAATCGGCTATCGTGAACGTGGACGGACATCAGGGGAAATTCCAGCTCGTGGACTATACCACCGGCCAGACGGTGTACGAAGGCGCCGTCAGGCAGGAAAAGACAGCCATCGGAAGCTTCGGGACGGCCTCCTTCTCCGACTTCACACAGGAAGGACGCTACTTCATCCGCTCCGGAGGCGTCAACTCCCAACCTTTCTATATTGATCGCAACGTATGGGACGACTCGGCCTGGCGCGTGCTCAACTTCATGTTTTGCGAGCGCTGCGGATACCCCGTACCGGGCAAGCACGGCAGTTGTCATACCGACCTCAACGGCGAGCACCGCGGACAGGCCTTCACCGTAAACGGCGGATGGCACGATGCGGGCGATATGTCGCAGCAAACGCTGCAGACGGGCGAAATAGCCTTTGCCTTCTTCGAAATGGCCCGCCGGGCAAAGGAAAAGAACAATACCGACCTCTACCTCCGCCTTCAGGAAGAAGCCCTCTGGGGACTTGACTTCATCCTGAAAACCCGCTTCGGCGACGGATACCGTATGCAGTCGTGGGGCACGAACCTCTGGACCGACGGCTTTATCGGAACCCTCGACGACGCCGGCAGACGGCAGGTGAGGGTGCACAACGGAGGATTCGAAAACTTCTCCTTCGCCGCCATCGAAGCCTACGCCTCCCTCTGCATCGACCCCGCCGGCGACCCGAGGCTCAAGGAACACCTGCTCAAGATAGCCAAAGAAGACTTTGCCTTCGCGCTCCAACGCTTCGAAGAACTCGGATACGGCGAACGCTACCGGGGAGGACATTCCTATATGGCTTCGCAAAGCCAGTATATGGCCACCGTCTCCTGGGCGGCCTCAATGCTCTACAAGCTCACGCAGGATCCCTACTACGCCCGAAAGGCAGCCGAATATATACGCTACACCCTCGACTGCCAGCGTACCGAACCGCTGAACGATACAAACCAAACGCGGGGATTCTTCTACCGGGATCTCGACAGGAAGTCCATCGTGCATTACAACCACCAGTCGCGCGACCAGGTCTATATGCAGGCGCTCACCGCCCTGTGCGAAACGCAGCCCTCGCATCCCGACTTCAGGCGCTGGGATGCCGCCATACGCCTGTATGCCGGATACCTGAAAAATATCATGCAGTACGTGCATCCCTACGGCATGATGCCCAGCGGCGTCTATCATATCGACGAGGTGAAGGATTCGGCCAACTTTGTCGCCATACATACCTGGCTGCAGGAGGATGTGACGGACGACTATCGCGAGCAGCTCCGCCACGGCATACCGTTGGACGGGGAGCATTACCTGCGCTTCTTCCCCGTATGGTTTTCCTTCAAAGGCAACGCCGCCGTACACCTGGCCACCGGAAAGGCGGCGGCTCTGTGCGGCAAATACCTCCGCGACAAAGAACTGCTCGACATAGCCGAACAGCAACTGTTCTGGATTGTCGGAAAGAATCCCTTCGGACAGTCGCTCATCTACGGCGAAGGCAGCAATTACGCCCAGCAGTACTGCGCCCTGCCGGGAGAAATGGTAGGCGAGATTCCCGTCGGGATGCAGTCGCGCTTCAACGAAGACGCCCCCTACTGGCCGCAGTTCAACACCGCCACCTATAAAGAAGTATGGGGATCGTCGGCCGGGAAATGGATGTCCCTGATATCCGAGTTCTAACGCTATACGAAAGTTCCTATGACACCCGCTACCGATTTCACACAGCGCAACGCAGCCATAGACATGCTGCGGGCGCTTACGATGTGCGTCATGATCTTCGTGAACGACTTCTGGAAAGTACACGACATACCCCGCTGGCTCGAACACGCCGGACGGACGGAAGATTTCATGGGGCTGGCCGACGTGGTATTCCCCTGCTTCCTCTTCGCCGTCGGGATGTCCATCCCCTTTGCCGTCGAGCGGCGATACGCCAAAGGGTTTTCGGGCGAATCCACGATAGGGCATATCCTGTCGCGCACGTTGGCCCTGCTGGTGATGGGCGCCTTTATCTCCAACTCGGAGGCACGCCTGTCGCCCGACGTCGGTTATCCGATAAGCCTCTACTGGTTTGTGATGGTGGCCGGCTTTTTCTGCATCTGGAATCAGTATCCCCCGGCCGGCGACGCCCGTCGCCGGTGGCTTTATGGCGCCCTGAGGGGAGCAGGCATCCTGATGCTCCTTTACCTGGCTGTTACGTTTCGCAATCCGGACGGCGGCGTCTTCGCCGCCCGCTGGGGTATCCTCGGCCTCATTGGCTGGACCTACCTGGTATGCGCCCTCATCTACGTATTTACCCGCGACCGGCTGAAGCTGCTGATTCCCGTCTGGGCGGTATTCCTCCTGATATGCATCCTCGGCACACGGATGAAGGACGCCTGGGGAGGCGAAGCCCTGCTGAACTTCCCCCGCCCCAACTTCTATCACGGTATGCTGGACATCCTGCATATCGGCAACGGAGCCTTGCCGGCATTTACGATGGGAGGCCTCATCCTCTCGATACTCGCCACGCGATACGCCCGTCTGCCGTGGCGCCGGAAACTGGCCGTCGCGGCCGTCGCCGTAGCGGTACTGCTCGTCGCCGGATTCATTGCCCGCCATTTCTGGATACTCTCCAAGATAAGCGCCACGCCCCCGTGGGTATGCTATGTAACGGCCATCGCCGTGGCCCTCTATACCGCACTCTGCCGGATTGCGGAAACAGGCCGTGAGCGCTGGTTCCGCATCATCAAGCCGGCAGGTACGGCCACGCTCACCGCGTATACGCTTCCTTACGTATCCTACGGGCTGGCCGATGTGACGGGCGTCGTATTGCCCGACCGGCTTACGCACGGTTTTCTCTCGATTGTCAACTGCCTCTGTTTCGCTCTATTCATTATCGGCCTTACCTGGCTGCTGGGACGCATCCATCTCAAACTGAAAATATAAACAACAGAAGATATGATTAAAACACCAAACACACTTTTGTGCCTCTTCGCCTTCATACTGGCGACAGGCTGTACCGCCCCTGCGAAGAAAACCGCCGCGTATCCGATGTTCTGGACGTGGCTGGACTATCGTCCGGCAATGAACTTCGACTCCGTATGCGCCCTCATGCAGGAGACCGGCATCGACGGCGTCATGCTCAATGCCCCGACTCCCGACGACTACCGGAAGGCCATCCCCGTGGCTCGCAAATACGGTATCGAAGTATATGCCTGGCTCTGGACCATGAACCTCGAGCACGGACGGGATTCCATCGTAAAAGCTCACCCCGAATGGCTGAGCGTAAACCGGAAGGGCGAAAGCCTGGCCGACCATAAAGCCTACGTGGACTACTACAAATTTCTATGCCCCGCATTGCCCGAAGTAAGAGACTATATCAGGGAAAAGGTGAAGGCCTATTGCGAAGTGGAAGGGCTCAACGGCATCGCGATAGACTATCACCGCCTGGTAGACGTAATACTCCCCACCACCCTGTGGCCGCGCTACGGCATCGTGCAGGACAGGGAATACCCGGAATGGGACTACGGATATCATCCCGCCATGATACGGAAGTTCCGGGAACTCTACGGCTACGACCCGCGGGAACAGGAAGACCCTTCGGCCGACGAAAAATGGCTCCGGTTCCGTTGCGACCAGGTGACGGAAGTGGCCAACGAGATAGCCGAAGTAGTACATTCGTACGGAAAGAAAATGAGCGCTTCGCCTTTCCCCACCCCCGCCATGTCTCGCCGGATGGTACGGCAGGACTGGGGCAAATGGAATCTGGATATTGTATTCCCCATGGTGTACCACAATTTCTACACCGGCGACGTCAGCTTTATCTCCGACTGTACCGTCGACAACCTAAAGACCAAAAACCCGGCCACCACCCTCTACTGCGGAATGATGGCCTCCGACAGTCCGGAGATATTCGACTGCATGGACGCTGCGCTGAACAGCGGAGCGGAAGGCATCGCCATCTTCACCGTCGGCAGCCTGCGTTCGCCGGAGATACGCGCACGCTTCCGGGCTTATGCCGACAGCGTGAGGGCTTTGCGGGCGCAGACATCGCACAACCCTGCGGCTACGGGTATCACCGCCGTCAGCGCCGATCCCTTCGAAAAGCCATCCATCATGCAGGCCGCCGACATGCGCATCTCCGCCTTCCTCGGTCTGGCTCAGGCCGCTGCTGCTCCGGAGCTGAAGGACGTCGACTGGCAAACCATAGAACGCCTCTCTGCGAATGCCTTCCAGGCCAACACTGCCGAAGAATTTGTGAAACGCCTCAAAACGGCGCCTCGCCGGGATGCAGAACTACAACCCGTAGCCGACGCCCTGGCCCGGCAAGCTTTCGCCGACATCCGGCCGGGAGAATATACCTTAGCCGAAGCATACGGCGCCACAAAATGCTATCGGCGGGTAGAGCAAAACAGCGGCGTGACCTTCGACATCCGCTTCTATTTCTACGGCGGCCTCCTCTCCGGCTGGAGCGTACAGCCCGATACAGCCTCCTACGAAACGTTCCGCAAAAAGCTTAAGCAGTGAATAACTGACAGTGGAAAGCAGGAAAGATAGGCAAAGTTATTTATTACTTGCAGTCTTACATGTATTCTTAATCCATGCAATGGAGATTTGATATCTTCTCATCAGTCGGGAAAAACTGACATATTACTCGTTTTGGCGACCTTTTGGCAAGATATTGTACTTGCGTCTCACAATTATCGATCGCCCGTTTCGCAGTTTTTATAAATGCGGTTTCTTCACTTTTATAAGGATATAGAGAAGCTGCCTTCCTTAGCAGGGGGGCAGCCTCTCTATATGTAGCACCATTTGTTTTTTGTTACACTATACTCCGCGCAGCCAGCTCTCCATTCCAACTGTAACATTTTATTTCCTGTTACACGAACCGTAACAACATATATTTTCTGTTACATTCATGTTACAGCCAAAACCCCTGTAAAATCAAGGGTTTTGCAGGGAACGTGTCGCGCAGATTTCGGGGGTTTTCGGGGATTTTTGCGGAAATTTACAAAAATGTGCCAAATCAGTCGGAAGAGGAAGGGCTGTGCAACAATCCTGTAATCAGCAGGTTTACGGTATGCAATGTGTCACAAAAATGTTGGTATGCCTGGCGACATGGAATGTTACCCGTTTCTTTATCCCGGATGCCAATATCCAACTTTTCATGGCATTGTTTGTATATCCATTGTTTGACAGTATAAAAACCGTATCCGTGTCTTTTGCCGTTCCCTGTTCCGGTAAAAACTTTAATGCCTCGCCGGATACTTGCAAATGCTCTTCTTTTCCGGTTTTTTTCTGTGTGTACCGTATTAGACGCTTGCCCTCATTATCCGTCTGAAAGTCGCCCCATTTCAGGGCTTTAACATCTGAAAAACACAATCCGCTGAAACAGCTAAATAAAAATGCCTGCTTTACAACCGGTTTCACGCACTCGGTTTTTACCAACTGTTTCACCTCATCAAGAGTTAAGTATTCCCTGCTGCTCTCCTGTTTTTTGGGGCGTTCCTGTCTTTTTAACTGATTGAGAGGATTGGCCGGTAATATGCCGTCCGTTACTGCCCTGTTTAATACCATCCCCAAAAGGCTAACATAATTGCACTGTGTGGCCTGTGAGAGCAACCCGCTTGTGTAAGTTTCCGATACTCCTTTGGGATAAACCGTATTGGGAGCCGTTTTCAGGTACTCCACAAATCCGGTACAGTAGTCCTTTGCACCTGATTAAACGTTGTTTTATCGCCTCCGTACTGCTTCAAATGCCTTATCAGGGCGTTGTACAACTGATATGTTTTCACGTTGCCCGATGCTTGCCTTTTTTCATCCGACAGTTTCTGAACGTAGTCAATGAAGTTTGCCTTCTGTTTCACCCCGCTGTTTGAAAACCCGTGGGCATCGTTTTGAAGCTCCACTATCTTTTGGGACTTGATCGCGTTTGCCAATTCCATCATCCGGCGGTTCGTTTCCCTATCCAATGCCGTTCTTTCAGGAACCAGATATATTTTAAGGTATTCATACGAGCGTTTACCGTTCATGTAAATGTCCAGGTAAATGGACTTGTTGCCGTCTGCAAGGGCTTTAAACCTTATCTTAACCGGCTCTTTTGCTTTGGGTTGCATTGACTGTTTCATGGTGAAAAATATTTTATTGTCTTTTATGGCAAAGAAACAAAATATTTCATAACGGAAAACATACTGGAAACAAAAAACACACTAACAACAACATAACAAAGGAAAACAACCCGACACTTCAGGCCTTCCTGATTCATGTATAACTTCTGTTATAACCAGCTATTTAATGTCTTTTTTTATGTTGATTTTGCTTTTTGATTTTTGGGTATTTAGGAGGGGAGGCTTTTAATAAACAATAGCCCACGCCTCGTCATATTTTTCACTTAGTAGAAAGCAAGTATACAGCCTCGACGTGGGCGTTATTGCCTATTATCCTCACACTTTGAAATTGTCCAGATTTCGCCGTGGAATAATATCATAACGCTTTCGTTTTCAGTAAGTCCTTCCTGCTTCAAACGCTTTTGCGCAGGAATTGACGCAAAACTACGCAAAGTATTTGTCTTCATTGCACAATTTCCACAAAAAAATCATCAGACAATCTTCGGGAACTTCCGCACGCGGCACCATGCTCTGCAGCAAGCCCTGATTCGCAGATTTTCCGGAAGCTTCCTCAGGAACTTCAGTCACAGGTTTTTTCTCAGGCCTGCGCCTATTCCGCACGAAGGCCTGAAAAAAACAGTTGTACGCAGGCATTAGTTCATTATAATTTCTATCTTTGCAGCCATGCAAATTATTTTAAGTCTTTTCAATAAGACTTGATTATTTTGTTGAGACCTTGACTAACTTTTTCTTTTTGTTTAAAACGGTTAAATGTAGAAACGGCCAAGCGTGAGCTTCGCCGTTTTCTGTTTTTTACGGGTTCCTCACAGTAAAGAACCCCGACGCACTTTGGAGGAGGGATAGATCAGTGTATACCTTAGGCACGATCAGTGTATACCTTATCCATGATCAGTGTATACCTTATCATCGCTCCGGTTAGGGGTTCAGTTTCATACCCGTCAGGCACACATTTCGAACCGTACACGGCAGTGAACGAAAAGAGAGGAACCTTGTGCAGGCCCCTCTCTTTCACCGACAGGTAGTGATTATTAATTTAATACAAATGTTTGTTTTCAGTCATTTCCTCGCTGCTGATTTTGCGCAAATCCAATGCTCTCCAGGCGTAGAAAATGTAGGCCAATACAAACGGAATCAAAACGGATACATAGCTCATGGTCTTCAGCGTAAAGAGGCTGGAACTGCTGTTCTCAATGGTCAGCGAGCTTTGCAATTCGGCATTGGAAGGATAATACGCCGTATTATTCCATCCTGCGCAAAGCAGCAGGGCCAGTACCGTGAAGACCGTACCCGCTCCGGCAAACCAGATTCCCTTGTTCCAGGTGGCCGAGAAGAACGATTTAATGATGCCGAAAAGCACGCCGACCACTCCGACGAGCAGGATAGCCAGTACGGCAGGCATTTCAAGCAGATTGAACAGGTATTTGTAGGGCTGCAGGAACACCTGCTTCCCGCCCGATACCGGGTCTGTGACCTCCGGATTCACCGCATATCCCTTTTGAAGCAGCAAGTGTACCAGGAAGGTAAGGAAGAATACCAGGAAAAGAACCGTTTCGACAAGCAGTTGTTTGCGCGACCTTTTCTGTATTTCGTCATCCTTTATATTATTGATAAAGTAAAGCAATCCCAGGATACGTGCCAGGAAGAACACGGCCAGTCCGAGGAGCAGATTCCAGGGCACCAGCGCTGCCTCAAGTCCGTGGAACGGAGTAGCCCAAGAGGAAATGACCGGCATCCCCAGATCGGTAAGATTGGCTTTGTTTACGTAAAATTCGGCGCCGTTATAGAACGTCCCTACGGCCGTACCGATCAGGACAGGGCCTAATACACCATTAAGTATAAGGAATATCTGATAGGTTTTCTTTCCCAGCAGATTCCCTTTCTTTGCCTGGTATTCGTAAGAAACGGCCTGAAGCACAAAGCAAAGCAGAATCAGAATCCAAACCCAGTAGGCTCCACCAAAACTGGTGGAGTAGAACAAGGGGAAGGAGGCGAAAAAGGCTCCGCCAAACGTAACCAGTGTGGTAAAGGTAAATTCCCATTTGCGGCCGGTAGAATTGAGCAGCATCTTTTGCTGCAATTCGGTCTTGCCGATTGTGAACAATAAGGATTGTCCCCCCTGCACAAATAAAAGGAAAACCAGTAAGGCCCCCAGCAGTGATACAAGAAACCACCAGTAATGCTGTAATAATATATATGTAGTATCCATGATGTTGTTTTTTTTAAATTATTCTTCAGATGAGGCCGGGCCTTTCTTAATTGTTTTAATCATAATCCCCAGTTCCGCAATAAGCAGAACGGTAAACAGGATAAGGAACAGGAAGAAGGTAATCTGTACCGACGAGGCCGACAGCCTGGATACCGCCGCCGAGGTGGGGAGGATATCCTGAATAGCCCAGGGCTGCCGTCCTACTTCGGCCACCGCCCATCCGGCCTGCGAAGCGATGTAGACGAGCGGGATAGACCAGAGCGCCACCCATTGCAGCCAGCGTTTATTCTCGAACCGGTTTTTGTAGGACAGGTAAGCGGCGATGATAAAGAGGAGAATAAAGAACCCTCCCAAAATCACCATGATGCGGAAGGCGTAGAAGGTAAGCCCTACCGGAGGAATCAAATCTGTTGGATTTTTAATGTATCCGTATCCGAAATAGGCAAAGTTCTCGTCCAGGACGGTGCGTGCCTGCTGTGCGGCTACTTCGTCTTTGTTTTTCTTTGCCTGACGGTAGTCGGCCAGCGCCTGGATGGCTAACTGTCCTTTGGCTATTTTTTCCTGAGCCGAAAGCGCTATTTCTCCTCCAGCCGTCCGATATCCTCCGTCGATCAGGTTAGTGATGCCGGGCACGTATGCGTTCAGGTCGCGTTCGGCAAAGTAGGAGAGCATCTTGGGCAATTCTATTTTAAAGAGAAATGGGTCGGTTGCATCGTTGTATTCGGTTTTCGCCGGATTCAACACACCGATACCTACCAGTCCTACGCCGTTACCTCCCTGATAGAGGCCTTCCATAGCGGCCAGTTTCATCGGTTGCTTCTGTGCCACCTGGTAGGCAGAGCCGTCGCCCGTCCAAAGGGTCAGGAGGGAAGCGACCAGGCCGAATACGGCGGCTACCTTGATGCTGGCCAGTGCAAATTCCACGTTTCTCTTTTTCAGTAAATACCAGCTACTGATGCCTATCACGACGACGCCTCCCACAATCCATCCGGACAGGACGGTATGGAAGAATTTATTGATGGCAACCGGCGAAAGGGCTACAGCCCAGAAGTCGGCCATCTCGTTCCGCACGGAGTCGGGGTTGAAGGTCATCCCGGCAGGATACTGCATCCATGCGTTGGCCACCAGAATCCAGAGTGCCGAGAGCGTGGCTCCTCCGATGGTAAGCCAAGTGGAAGCCAGGTGGAAACCCTTGCTCACCTTGTCCCATCCGAAGAACATAACGGCAATGAACGTGGCTTCCATAAAAAAGGCCACCACGCCTTCAATTGCTAACGGAGCGCCGAAAATGTCGCCCACGAACCAACTGTAATTAGACCAGTTCGTTCCAAATTCAAATTCAAGGATTAGTCCGGTAGCTACGCCGATGGCGAAGTTGATACCGAAGATCTTCATCCAAAACTGGGCAGTTGTTTTCCAGAACTCTTTCCCGGTTTTGTAATAGATTGTTTCCATAATCGCCTGAATGATACCAAGCCCTAATGTAAGCGGTACAAAAAGCCAGTGGTAAATAGCCGTAAGAGCGAATTGCGCCCTCGACCAATCAATTAAAGAAGTGTCAATGCTTTCGATCATAATTATAATAATTTAAGGAGTAATAGCGCGTTGGATAAGTTCGTTCGAAACATATTCCTGTTTTTCCGGTTCACCTTTAAACTGTCCTAAATGGCGCGGGAAGAAAAAGGGTTTCAAGATACAAAACATGATAAACAGCTTGATAATAATTATCAGCCAGAGCGTTTTCCCAAGCGTCATGCTCCGGAAACCTTCCATATAAAAACGAAATATACGCAATGGTATAAACTCTTTCTTCATGACAATACAACGTTAGTGAGGTAACTACTATACAGGTAACAAATATATGCGATTTTTATTAGAGTTTTTCATTTGCGGACAAGTGTAAATCATAAATAATGTAAAAATGCAGATTTATGGTATGAAATGGCTGAAAAAGCAGAAGAAACCTCTGCGCCAAAGTTCGCTGTCTCGGCCGCAAGTCCTGATTTCGGGTTTTTAGAAGTTCCCTTTGGCAAATTCCCGAAAATGTGATTAATTTGTGCGAGTATTTTATGTCAAACATTAATTCAAGGTTATATGAAAAAGAACAGGAAAGTTTTTATGGGAGTTGTGTGCATGATGGTAGCCCTGTCGGCCCAGGCTCAGCTCCATTTCGGTATAAAAGGAGGGCTGAACATTTCGTCCGTCAAATTCAGCGGGGATTTGTTGAGCGCCGAGAATGTAACGGGGTTTCATATCGGGCCGCTGCTCGAACTGATGGTGCCGTATACAGGTATCGGACTTGATGCGGCGGTACTGTATTCCCAGAAAGGACTGTATACGCACAGGGAAAATATTTCGACGGACTATATTGACATCCCGGTAAATCTTAAATGGAAGGTAGGCCTTCCGGTTATCAAGGGATACCTGAGCGCCGGCCCGTATGCGAGTTTCTGCGTCAGCGGATCGGATGTGTGGGAAATGCCCGGCAATGTCCAGACGAAGATAGAGAACAGGACGTTTGCAGCCGGGTTGAATCTGGGAGCCGGCGTAGAGGTATTCGGCTCGCTGCAGGTAGGATTTACGTACGGACTGGGTCTCACAAACGATTACAGCGTAAGCAAGCTGGGAGAGATAGCCAACGGCAAATCGAATCTCATGTCTGTGACGGCGGCATTGCTGTTCTGATTGAAATACGCCGACGTCATACTCCCGCTTCCGTTAGAGAATCTGTACACGTACCGTATTCCCTCCGACCTGGAAAAAGCCGCGCTTCCCGGCTGCAGAGTTGTTGTGCCTTTCGGGAAAAAGCGGTATTATACGGCTATCGTCTTCCATATACACGAACATGCGCCGGTGCAGACGTATGAAATGAGAGAAATATACGCCCTGCTCGACGCCTCACCCGTTCTCCGGCGCCCGCAGCTTCGTTTCTGGGAATGGATCGCTTCCTATTATATATGCAATCTGGGGGACGTATACAAAGCCGCGCTTCCCTCAGGCCTGAAACCGGAAAGCGAAACCCTGATTATGTACAATGAAGCGTTTGAAGCCGAAGTTCCTTTGCGCCCCAACGAGCAGTCGGTGCTCGACGCCCTAAGCGTAAAGTGCCGGATGACCCTTTCGGAACTGGAGAAAAACACAGGCCTGCGCAATGTGGTTCCCGCAGTCGCTTCCCTGCTGGCGCGAAACGCGGTGGAAGTGAGTGAGGAACTGAAAAAAGGATATACTCCCAAAACACAAACGTTTGTCCGTCTGGCGGAAGACTTTCGTAGCGAGGCCGGACTTCAGGAGGCCTTCGCCGGATTAAAACGGGCGCCGAAACAGGAAAGATTACTCCTTTCGTATCTGGATTTGAGCCATGCGCTGAATCCTCAACTGTCGAAGGAGATTTCCGCGAAAGAACTGCTGGAGCACAGCGGATGTACACCGTCCGTACTGGACGGGCTGTGGAAGCGCGGCGTGCTGGAACGGTATGAAAAGGAGGTGGGACGCCTGCAGGTTCCCGTGTGCCGGGTGCTGCCGCTCAATCCGCTTAGTGAGCCGCAGGAAAAGGCATTCAGCGAGGTGCTCCGCGTGTTTGCGGCGAAAGACGTATGCTTGCTGCATGGCGTTACCTCGAGCGGAAAAACAGAGATTTATGCCCGCCTGGCACACGAGGTGATGCAGAATGGAAGGCAGGTGCTCTACCTCCTGCCCGAAATAGCCCTTACCACACAAATAACGGAACGCCTGGCAAAGTTCTTCGGCGACAAACTGATGGTATACCATTCCGGATTCTCGGACAACGAACGGGTGGAAGTGTGGAACCGGATCCTTCAGCGGGCAGAGCCGGTGATTGTCCTGGGAACCCGCTCGTCGCTCTTTCTTCCCTTCAAGGATTTAGGCCTGATTATCGTGGACGAAGAACACGAAAACACCCACAAACAGCAAGACCCCGCCCCGCGCTACCATGCCGGAAACGCAGCCATCGTGCTGGCCGGTATGCATGGAGGGAAAACACTGCTGGCTTCCGCCACCCCCTCGGTTGATTCCTACTATAATGCCTCGACCGGCAAATACGGGCTGGTGGAACTCAAGGTGCGCTACGGCGATTGCCTGATGCCGGAAATCATACCGGTAGACATCCGGGAACTGAAGCGGAAGAAGATCATGAAAAACACGCTCTTCTCTCCCCTTTTAGCGGAAAAGATACGCGGCGCACTGGCGAACGGAGAGCAGGCCATCCTGTTTCAGAACCGCCGCGGCTTTGCGCCGATGATAGAATGCCGGAGTTGCAGTTGGGTACCGCACTGCCTGCACTGCGACGTAAGCCTGACATATCATAAGCACCTGAACCGCCTGGTGTGCCACTATTGCGGCTATACGGTGCCACTTCTCCGGCAATGCCCCCAGTGCCAGGGTACGGAATTGAAGATGCTGGGCTTCGGAACCGAAAAGATAGAGGAAGAAGCCGCGCTGCTGTTCCCTTCGGCACAGGTGAAACGCCTGGATTTCGACTCGGCACATACCCGCACCGCATACGAGCACATCCTCGCCGATTTTGAAAAGGGAAAGACGCAGATACTGATAGGCACTCAGACGCTTTCCAAGGGACTGGACTTCGGGAAAGTCACGGTGGTGGGTATCCTCAATGCCGACAGTCTGATGAATGTACCCGACTTCCGCGCCCACGAGCGGGCTTACCAGTTGATGGCGCAGGTAAGCGGCCGGGCCGGACGGAGGGATACGCGCGGCGTCGTAGTCCTGCAGACCTCCCAGCCGGAGCATCCGCTGATTCGTATGGTACAGTCTTTTGCGTATGGAGAGATGGTGCGCCTTCAGCTCGGCGAGCGGAGCCTGTTTCGCTATCCGCCCTATTACCGGCTGATTGTGCTTGTGCTGCGCAGCAGGAAAGAAGAGGCGCTGCAGGAAGTAGCCGCCCTCTATGCCGGCAGGCTGCGCGAACGCCTGGGCGAACGGGTGTCCGACCCCGTCACACCGCCCGTTACGCGCATACAGACTTTTCATATAAGGAAAATCCTCCTGAAAATAGAGGCCTCCGCCGCCATTGCTCCCGTTCGGGAAATTATCGGGGAGGTATATGAAGGGATGAAGGATCATCCCCTCTTCAAGCAACTATGGATTCATTATGATGTAGACCCGGTGTAATGGAACCTAAAATTCCAGCCCGGCCCGGAAGGTGAGACCTCCCATCGTATCCGTCTTTTTGACGATAGACTCATGTTTGACGTTAGCCCACCGGTCGTCTCTGTACACCTGCATGGAATAGCCTACGCCCAGGCTGAACGCCATCGAACGCCCCAACATGAACTTTACACCCGCAGAAGGCGCTGCAAAAAGTCCGAGACCTTCCGCCATGGTTTCCGTCCTTTTCAATTCCCGTCCGTCATCTCCCAATACGGTTGTTTTGTAGGTTAAAAGTCCGATGCTGTATCCCAATTTTACATTGATGAAAGGAACAATCTTTTTCTCCGGCATAAAGCTGTAACGGATATCCACAAAGACGGGAAATGCGTACGACAGTGAACTGTTCACCTCTGTCTTGACTTTGTTGATGTCTACCACTCTCCCCAGCAGAATGCTGTCGGAATAAAGATGGACGCCAAAGCCTAAACCGGCATAGAAGGCCGGCGAAAAACGGTAGCCCTGCGTAACCGTCAGCTCCATACGGTTGGACGCCTTCAGCGAGTCTCCCATACCGAGGGTGTAGCCAAACTCCACGATGCCGTGGTATCCCGGCACAAAGTCCGACGCCGGCGCCGGTTTGCGAGCCGGAGCCGCTTTCTGCGCAGATTTTTCCGGAATTTCTTCCTCCAGCGCATACTCTTCGTCGTAGATATCTTCGTCGTATTCTTCTTCGTCTATGATTTCCTCGTCCACTTCTTCTTCCAGCGGTTCGGGTTGCACGTTCCGGGCGTTTTGCGGCTGTTGCTGCATATTGCGGTTCCCGTACGGCCGGGATTCGGGCACATATTCCTGCCGGGGCTGCGGGGGCCGGGATTGGTACTGTGGCTGGGACTGCGACGGCGTTCGGTTGCCGGCGCCGGGCCTTGTGCCGTCTTCATAGAGGATATCTCTCACTTCGCTGCTGACAAATAAAATCACACTGTTGTTCGGCGTTTGAATTTTGAATCGTTCTTCGTTCGGCAGTTTGGATATGATGCCTTTCACGATGCTTCCATTGTGAAAATAAATAGTAACCACTCTTCCCCCCTGGGCAAAAGCAAACTGTAGCGCCATGGTACATATCACAAAAACGAATAATACTTTTTTCATACTGAATAATTTCTTTTTTACCTGCGAATTACCGAAATAGATTTCGGGAAAGCAAAAGTACGAAAATATTTATGCGGAGATGTAAATCGCCGTAAAAAATTGAAACCTCCGGAAGTGTTTCGTACTTTTGCGCCTGTCATGGAAAAAAAACTATACGACAAAGAATTAGGAACCATCACGCTCCGCAAAAGTCCGAGAGCGAAGCGCTGCTCCATAAGAATAGAGAACGGGAATCTTGTAGCCGTTATGCCGGAAAACGGAAAGGAAGAAACGGTATGGGAACTTATCCACGCATTTCGGGATAAAATCCGCCACTCGCTCCGGAAAGCGGCGCCGCCCCGGCCTCTGCTGGACGATACCTGCGAACTGCAGACCCATACGTTCAAGCTGCATATCTTCCGCACCGACCGGGACGGCATGTACATGAACCTCCGCGAAGGCATCCTCCACATTGCCTGCCCCCTCCATACGGACTTCCGGAACGAACAGACGCAACATATACTGAAAGCTCTGGTGGAGAGAGCGCTCCGACACGAAGCGCAACGCGTGCTGCCGCCCCGCCTGGCCGCCCTGGCCTCGCAATACGGATTTTCGTACGCCGGGATGCAGATAAACAACGCCAAAAGCCGCTGGGGAAGTTGCAACATAAAGCGCCACATCAACCTCTCGCTCTCGCTGATGCTCCTGCCCAAGCATCTGATGGACTATGTGCTCCTGCACGAACTTTGCCATACCGTAGAAATGAATCACAGCGAACGCTTCTGGGAGCTGATGAACCGGGTGACCGCCAATCGGGCGCTCCTCCTCCGGCAGGAACTGAAAAGCTACCGGATGCTGTGAGTCCGGCGCCCCCTCCGCCTATACAATAAGTTCTCCCTTTCCCTGCCGGACGATTGAAAAATCGTCCGTCGTACAGTCCACCACCGTGGAAGGCTCGGCCGAGCCGTAGCCGCCGTCGACCACAATCTCCACCAAATCGCCGTACTTTTCGTATATCAGTTCGGGGTCGGTAGTATATTCCGTCACCCCGTCCCGGTCCCTCACGGAAGCGGTCATCAGAGGATTTCCCAGTTCGCCGACAAGCCGGCGTACAATATTGTTGTCGGGTACGCGGATTCCCACCTCCTTCTTGTTCTTGTAGATCTTCGGCAATTCGCTCCCTGTGGGGAGGATAAAGGTGAAGGGACCGGGCAGATTTTTGCGCATCAGCTTGAACACCGCATTGCTCACCTTGGCGTATACGCTGATATTGGATAAATCATAGCAGATAATAGACAAATTGCATTTGCGCAGGTCGAGACCTTTCAGCCGGCATATCTTTTCCACGGAACGCACATTCATGGCGTCGCATCCCACGGCATAGACCGTATCGGTGGGATAAATCACCAGCCCTCCTTCGCGCAGTACGTGCACCACCCTGTCGATTTCCTTCCGGTTGGGGTTTTCCGGATATATTTTTATAAACATACTCATAAGGCCGTTGTCCAGTGTTCGCAAACTTACGTAAAAATCCTGATTTATAAGCGCGTCCAATAAAAATAAAGACCACATCCTTCGTATTCTTCGCAAGCTTTTGTATTTTTATGGTTGCAATCACTTATACTTTGCTCGGTATAGTTTTGTGCATTAAAAAAAGAATAAGCATCTTTGCAAAACCTCTGCCAGTAATGCATTATGCTTATTCCAATGAATTTATCCGAAGAAGAAATTCGGGTGC
>JAISMW010000090.1 GCA_031276545.1 Tannerellaceae bacterium | reverse complement strand
CGAGGCGGGGCAGCGGGCTATGTCTTCGGGTGTACCGGTGCATACCAGTGTGCCGCCTTCGGGACCGCCTTCGGGGCCGAGGTCTATTACGTGGTCGGCCGATTTGATCACTTCCATATTGTGTTCGATGATAAGGATGGTATGGCCTTTCCCTATCAGGGCGGCGAAGGCTGCAAGCAGGGTTTTGATGTCGTGGAAGTGCAGGCCGGTGGTGGGTTCGTCGAATACGAAGAGGGTGGGCTGCTGCTTTTCCAGTCCCAGGTAGGAGGCCAGCTTGACCCGCTGGTTTTCTCCTCCGGACAGGGTCGAGGAGGTTTGTCCCAGTTTGATGTATCCCAGTCCTACGTCCTGCAGGGGCTTCAGCTTCCGGACGATTTTCTTTTCCTGGCTGCTTTTACCTGCTTCGAAGAATTCGATGGCTTGGTCGACGGTCATTTCCAGCACGTCGTATATATTGGCGCCTTTGTATTCCACTTCCAGCAGGTCGGCCCGGAAGCGTTTGCCGTGGCAGACGTCACACACGAGCGAGATGTCTGCCATAAACTGCATTTCTACCGATATGTATCCTTCGCCTTTACACTCTTCGCAGCGGCCGCCTTCTTTGTTGAAGGAAAAATAGGCGGAAGAGAATCCCATCTGCCGTGCCGGGGGCTGCTCGGCGAAGAGTTTGCGTATTTCGTCGTAGGCGCCGATATAGGTTACGGGGTTGGAGCGTGTGCTTTTTCCGATGGAGTTCTGGTCTACAAACTCTATTTTCCCGACGAGGTGGGTATCTCCCTCCACCGACAGGCAGTCTGTCCCGGCGCAGGAGGCGTCGTCCAGTATGCGCCGCACTCCTTCGTAGAAGATGTCGCGCACCAGCGTGCTTTTTCCTGATCCGCTGACGCCGGTTACGACCGTCATTATATTCAGCGGGAAGCGAACGTCTATTCCTTTCAGGTTGTTCTTCCGGGCTCCTTTTATTTCGATGTAGTTGTTCCATTTGCGGCGGAAGGAGGGCGGCTCTATGCTGTCTTCGCCGGTGAGGTACCTCACGGTATAGCTTTCCGTATGGCTTTGCAGGCGGTTTACGTCGCCCTGGTAGATCACCTGTCCGCCCAGCCGTCCGGCTCTGGGGCCTATGTCGATGATGTAATCGGCGGCACGCATAATCTCTTCGTCGTGTTCGACTACCACCACCGTATTGCCCAGTTCCTGCAGCCGGCGCAATACGCGAATCAGCAGGTTTGTATCGCGCGAATGGAGTCCGATGCTGGGTTCGTCGAGGATATAGAGCGATCCCACCAGGCTGCTCCCCAGCGAGGTGACGAGGTTGATGCGCTGGCTTTCGCCTCCCGACAGCGAGGCCGACAGACGGTCGAGGGTGAGGTAGCCCAGTCCTACATCCAGCAGGAACTGCAGGCGGCTGCGTATCTCTGTGAGTATCCGCCGGGCGATGGCGGCATCCGTTGCGTTCAGTTGCAGGCGGTCGAAGAAGGCTTTCAGCTGTGTGACGGGCATCGACACGAGCCGGGCGATATGCTCGCCTCCCACCTGTACGTAGAGCGCCTGGGGTTTCAGGCGGCTTCCTTTGCAGGCGTGGCATACGGTTTTCCCCCGGTAGCGCGCCTGCATCACGCGGTACTGAATCTTGTAGAGGTTTTCGGCCACAAAGGCAAAGAAACTGTCTATCCCGTGCAGGCCTTTCGAGCCGTGCCAGAGCAGGTCTTTTTCTTTTTCCGTCAGTTCGTAATAGGGGCGATGAATGGGGAAATGGTACTTTTCGCTTTTCCGGATAAACTCCGTGAGCCATTCGCTCATGACGTCTCCCCGCCAGCAGGCCACCGCTCCCTGATAGACCGACAGACTCCGGTCCGGCACCACCAGGTTTTCGTCTATGCCGATTACTTTTCCGAATCCTTCGCACACGGGGCAGGCGCCTGCGGGGCTGTTGAAGCTGAACATGCTGTCGGTCGGCTCCTCGAAGAGGATACCGTCGGCTTCGAATTTCTTCGAGAAGGTTCTTGTCTCGACGCCTTCCGGCAGGTATACGCGAATCAGGCAGGCGCCGTGTCCTTCGAAGAAGGCGGTTTCGACCGAATCCGCCAGGCGAGTTATCAGCGTTTTGCCGGCCGAGACGGTCAGGCGGTCTATCAGCAGCTCCACGGCAGCGGTATCCGGCAGCTCGTCCATCTCCAGTACTTCCTGTATGCGGAAGGTTTCGCCGTCTACGGCCAGGCGGGTGTATCCTTCCTTGCGGAGAATCTCAAGCTGTTCCTTCATGCGCCGTTCTTCCGGCAGGACAATCGGGGCGAACACGGCAAAGCGCGTCCCTTCGGGAAAGGAGAGCGCCCATGCGGCAATATCGCCGGTCTGATGCTTCTTCACTTCCTCTCCCGAAACGGGCGAGATGGTTTTCCCGATACGTGCAAACAGGAGGCGGAGGTATTCGTACACTTCGGTAGAGGTACCCACCGTAGAGCGGGGGTTGCGGGTGTTCACTTTCTGTTGGATGGCAATAGCCGGAGGGATGCCTTTGATGTAATCGCACTCCGGCTTGCTCATACGTCCGAGAAACTGCCGGGCGTAGGACGACAGGCTCTCCACATAGCGGCGCTGGCCTTCGGCATAGAGGGTGTCGAAGGCCAGCGAAGATTTACCGCTTCCCGACAGTCCGGTTACAACCACCAGCCTGTTTCGCGGGATTTCCACATCGATGTTCTTCAGATTGTTTACCCGTGCGCCTTTGATGCGTATACTGCGTTCGTTATTCACTGTAATAGATTCGTTTTACTCTGGGCGATATGGAGGTCAGTATCTCGTAGGGAATGGTATTCAGTTTGTCGGCCAGGCGATTCACGGGGTAAGGTTCTCCGAAGATAATCACCGTATCCCCTTCGCCGGCCTCTATGCCGGTGACGTCCACCAGCGTGGTGTCCATACACACATTGCCGATGATGGGGCAGAGACTGCGGTTTATCCATACCTCCCCGACGCCGTTGCCCAGGTGTCGGTCCAGACCGTCGGCATATCCGATGGGGATGACGGCGATGCGCGAATCTCTTGCCACATAGCTCCTGCGGCTGTAACCCACCGAGCTGCCGGCCGGCACCTCCTGTATCTGGAGGATGGACGTGCGGAGCGTGGCCACATGCTGTAGCGCCTCATTCCCGCTTACGCTTACGCCGTACAGTCCGATTCCCAGCCGTACCATATCCATCTGTTCGCCGGGGAAGCGTTCGATTCCTGCAGAGTTGAGGATATGCTTCAGGAGCGTACACTCCAGACCCTGTTCCAGCGCTTCGGCAGCCCGGCGGAAGCGGTCTGTCTGGATGGCCGTAAAATCGTCGAAGTCCGGCGAATCGCTTCCTGCCAGATGCGAGAAGACCGACTGCACGCTCACGCCGGTTTGACCTCGCAGGATGCGGCACACCTCCGGTATGTCGGCAGGCTGGAATCCCAGGCGGTGCATGCCGGTATCTATTTTGATGTGGACGGGGTACGAAGTAATACCGCGGCGCAGGGTTTCCCTTATCATCGTATTCAGCAGACGGAAGCTGTATATCTCCGGCTCCAGCATGTGTTCGATAAGGAGGTTGAAGCTGCTCAGCTCCGGATTCATCACCATGATGGGAATCGAGATGCCTTCCCGGCGCAGCTCCGCCCCTTCGTCGGCCAGGGCTACGGCCAGGTAATCGCAGCGGTGCGCCTGCAGTGTTTTGGCCGGTTCGTGCGAGCCTACGCCGTAGCCGAAGGCTTTCAGCATGGCGATGATTTTCGTGCCGGGCTTCAGGAGCGAGCGGTAGTAGTTGAAGTTGTGCACCATGGCATCCAGATTGACTTCCAGGATGGTTTCGTGCACTTTCTTTTCGAGCCGTTCCGATATCCGCTCGAAGTGGAAACGGCGCGAACCCTTGAGCAGGATCAGCTCGTCGCGGAAAGTCTGCATGGAAGGCGAGGCGATAAAGTCGTCGGTCGTGCGGTAGAACTCCTTCGGCACATCGAACAGGGAGCCGTATTCCGTAATATCCCGGCCTATTCCGATGAGGCGTTCGATCTTCTTGCGCCTCACCAGGTCGGCCACTTTCTTGTAGAGCGACTTGGGAAGCGAACCCGACTGCAGGATGTCCGACAGGATAAGGACGGGCTTCAGCTCCTTGCCGGCCTTGCGGCTTTGCATGAAGTCGAGCGCAATATCCAGCGAATTGATGTCGGAATTATAGGCGTCGTTTATCAGCAGACAGTTGCGGACGCCCTGCTTCACCTCCAGCCGCATCTCCACCGGCTCCAGGTGCATAAACCTGGACGTGTCCTGCAGGCCGGTAGGCTTGAGGCAAAGCAGGAGCGCCAGGCAGTGAATTACATTCTCTATGGATGCATCGTCGGTAAAAGGGATGGTGTAGGTGTTGCTCAGCCCCATCACCCGGCATACAAGCTCCGTCTCCGTGTCCTTCTTCTTTACGGACTCCACAAAGAGCGGAGCGTCCGAATTGGTGCGGCTCCACCCGACGGCGCGGTGCGAGAGCAGGGCAGAGTCGATGCAGTTCGCTATAAACGCATGGTCGGCATTATACACGATGGCTTCGCTACGGGCAAACAGCGAAAGCTTCTCCATACATTTCTGGAAGGTGGAAATGAAATTCTCCTGATGCGCCTCGCCGATACCCGTCAGGATACCGATGGTGGGCGATATAATCGGGCGCAGCCGTTCCATTTCGTCGGGCTGCGAGATGCCCGCCTCGAAGATACCCAGCGTATGCTTCCCGTTCATCTGCCATACCGAAAGCGGAACGCCCAGTTGCGAATTGTAGCTGCGCGGCGAACGCACAATATTAAATTCGTTGCGGAGCAACTGATACAGAAACTCCTTTACGATCGTCTTCCCGTTGCTTCCCGTAATGCCGATAACGGGGATATCGAAACGCCCCCGGTGATGGGCTGCCAGCTTTTGCAGCGCCTTCAGCGTATCCTTCACCCGAAGGAAGTTGGCCTCCGGCATGGAAGACGTATCCGCCGGCATTTCGCTCACCACAAAATTGCGTACACGCAGATGATACAGTTCGCGGATATATTTGTGCCCGTCGTTGGTCTTTGTCTTCAGCGCAAAGAAAAGACTCTCCCCCGGAAAGGAAAGCCGCCGGCTGTCGGTAAGCAGGATGCTGATACGGGACTCCCGCAGCGGAGCAGTCCCGGCGCCGATAATACCGGCAATCTCTTGTATCGAATAGTCCATGTTTAAATTGTGAATTTACGTTAGCTTCGAATGTAACAGTGCTTTTTCTTTTGACAGGTCAAAGAAAGGGAATTTCCCGGAAAGATTTTCCGCCTTTAACAAAGTTTGCAGGATGAATTGCCGGTACGATTCGCTTGCCGGCTGAAACGGCCGATGACCGATAGCCTTCCGGATAGCCTGCCATTCGCGGAGCAGCGTGCGCGATTCGCCGGAAAGAAAACACCCGTAAAACCGTTCGCAAATATAGCCGGCCGCCAGCGAAGACGGATGCAGCATGTCGTCGGCATAAAAACGGTAGTCGCGCAGCTCGTCCATCATGATTTCGTAGGCAGGAAAATACGCCGTACGTTCCGGATAGCGCCTCTGCAACCCGTCGACCGCCAGCAGGAGCGTGGCCTTGCCGAGCTGATTGCCCTGCGCCCCGTCTTTCCAGTGGCGGACAGGACTCACCGTGAAAAGCACCCGCAGCTCCGGATACCTCTCCCACAAAGCCTGCAGCAACCCGTCCCAATCGTTCACGACGTCCTCCACCGTCAGCCGTTCGCGCTCAAACAGCCGCTCCGGCAGCTTGTGGCAGTTCGCCACAATCCTCCCGTCGCCCCTGAGCCGGTACACCGAAGCCGTACCGAACGTAACGATAAGCCGCGAAACCCTCGCCAGCCGTGCCGAAGAATCCCGCAGCCGACGATTCATCACCCCCAGCGCCTCCTCCTGCGAAGGCGAAGAAAAACGGCTGTGGTGCGCAAAACTGTGATACAGCCCGTCGCGCAGAAACACTTCGGACGCATCAAACGGCTCCGGATGCAGCAGGCGACGCAACGACAGCGAGATAGACGCCGGATTGTAGAGCGTGCCGAAAGGATTGACGTCCACGCTGAACTTATCTTCGCCCAGCAGCCGTCCCGTCTCTTCGGCAAAGCAGGAACCAAGCAGCAACACTTCGTCGCGGTGCGAAAACAGGAAGGGCGCTTCGGGGATTGAAACAAACGTGTTAAACTCCATACGTGACCGCAAATGTATATGAAATTTGCGGGCTTTCCTGTTGAAAGTTGAGAGTTGAGCATATCAGTGAATAACGAATAGTGAACAGTGAACAGTGAATAGTGAAGCAACCTAATTTCCATCTAATTTTCAAGACAGAACAACCTCGTAGCAAATAGATGCAACCCCTGTATTAATCGTATTACCTTATTGGTCTGCCGATTCATTCTTATTATTTATCTCACTATCTATTTGAATTTTAATTCGTTTATTTTTTGATTCAGATAATTTTATCAATTAAATAAACCGTATAAAATTGTACTTTAAATAATGAAGCTGATAAGCTTCTGAATTTTCGCAGAATTATACTTTTCACGTGAAACAATAATCGAATTTCCATGGTATATTGAAAAATATACAGATATATTTCAGAATTTCAACAGACTATTACTTCTATAATGAATATAGATTCCGAATTTCTATTGAGTTCTATTTCTTCTATAAAATATACTTCTGAATTTCTGTAAAAATATATTCAACTTCATTATCAGCTCTCCGAATTTTTTCAGAGAAACAAAAATTTGCAATTACTACTCTGAATTTTTTCAGAAACTATATTTTACTAATGAAACAGTCTTCCGAATTTTTTCAGAAGTCTGTAAAAGTGCTTTTCTAATAGATATTTTTTTTTCAGAGAATATTTTACTATATTTACAGCCTCTTTGGGAATAAATAGGATGAAGATTAACTTCTATATTGAATAATAATGCTTAAAATCACGTACAGACCATCACTTTTGAAGCGATTGAGAAATGCGGAGCATTTCGATTTGTTTGAAAATATAGTCCTTCATATACAGGAGAAGGCTGAAATCAGGCCATTGAGCCTCCTGCAAGTTTGCGAAAGCTTCTATGAGACTTTCAGCATGGAAAACAAAGTTTTCAAACGAACGGAACGAAAGGAGGAGACCGTAAAGATTCGCGAGGCGCACAAAAAGCGCAAGCGATCCTACATGGCGCTGAAACATTTGGTGAAGGCGGCTTCCTACGGCGACTCTGCTCCGATAAAAGCAGCCGCCGAGGTGATCCTGGAGGTGATGAAAAATTACGGTCAGGCCTATTATTCACCTGTGACGGAGGCTTCGTCCCTATTTATTAACCTCATCCACGATTTGGGGAGGGAAAATCATGTCGGCAAGGTGGCGCTGATCATGGGAGCGGAAGAGGCGATTGCTGCCCTGAACCTTCATAACGAAGAGTTTATAAACCTGTATTCCGGACGGAGTCTCCTCGCGGAGGAGGAGAAAATGGATGGAAATATGCAGGATGCCCGCATCCGGACGGATCAGATGTTTGAAGTGTTGGCAGACAGCATCAACGTCTTTTACCATGCTAACGAGGTGATGCCTTCCGGAGAGGCCGAAGTGAGCGCCCTGCTCTGCGACCTGATCGTATT
>JAISMW010000064.1 GCA_031276545.1 Tannerellaceae bacterium | reverse complement strand
CCGCGCTGAAATCTTCCACACGTATTTCGGGAACTTCGATGTTGCGCGGCTCGCCGCCGCTCTCTCCCCAGAACGATGCGTCGAACGCGAGCGTGATATATCCCCGTTCCGCCATTTTTCGCGCGTGCAAACCGGAGGTCTGTTCTTTAACGCCTGTAAACGTGTGTCCGACGATGATTGCCACATATTTTTTATCTGCATCGTAATCGGGTGGAAAGTAGAGGTTGCCGACTACGTTAATACGTATCCGGTTATCTATTCACGCTGTGCGTAAGTCAGCACGTCGCGCTCAAAAATATCTGCAAAAAGATGTTCTTTCAGAAAAGATTCTATTTCCGGACTGAAACCTGCATAGCCTGCCGTAGCGCGTCCTGCCGGCGACGTTATCCCCGAAAGTTTTGCAAGGATTTCTTTTCCGCGTTCGTACTTGCTGCGGGTATCTGTAACGGGCGATGCTTCGCGTCCCCAATTGTCGCCGATACCGGCGGCTTTGCGTTCGCCGAGTACGGCCATGAACGTTTGCAGGCTTCGCGGAAACCCGCAGTAGGCATACAGATGTACCAGCGTTTCCTTTATTTCGTTTACCGTCAGTCCGGCGTCAAGTCCGGCATTCAGTTCTGTTTTGAGCGCATCCAACTTGCCAACGGCAGTGTTTGCCGCAATGGTAAGGATTTTTTGTTGCTGCATATCCATAATATATTGTGCATTCAAACTACTTGAAAACAGGACGGAGAAAACACCTGCCAGTGTGATAAGGATAATTCGTAATGCTTTCATGGCTGTTTACTGCTTAATTATTCCGATTTTTTGCAGCCATTCCGTCACGTCGTCTTTGGATTGTTTTACCGTACTGCCCTTCATCGCAAGCCCTTCGAGAATGTTGGCATTCGGACACAGTTTTTTCAGGTCTTCCTCGCTGTTTCCCCAACCTCCGGCGCTGTACATGGCGCCATACGTACAGAATTGGATGACGGTTTTACCGCTCAGGTCATGTTTTTCCAAAAAGCTAAACAGCGCCATCGGCATCGTCCCGCACCACTTGGGATGACCGACGAAAACGACGTCGTAAGCCGCCATATCCGTCACTTCGGCAGCGAGCGGCGGACGGATGCTGTCGTTCAGTTCTTGTTCCGCCAGCGTCACACATTCGTCGTAGTCTTTCGGATAGGGCTTGACGGTGGTGATTTCAAACAGGTCGCCGCCTGTTTGCTGTTGAATTTGCTTTGCCATCTCGCGGGTGTTGCCGCTCCACGAAAAATAGGCAACGAGGATTTTTCCTTTACTTTCTTTACTTTGTGCTTGCGCCGCGCCGCACAGGGCAATGGCTGACGCTACTAAACAAATCATGCGTTTCATACTGTATTTTTTATAAATTTTGCTGCAAAGGTAAGGCGAGAGTCGTAAGGATTATTTTTCTCTGCGGCTCTTTTTACTTTGCTCTGAGGTACACATTTATTATTTTGTCGGAGAATAACCGAACGCTTGCTTAGAAGGATGTACCATGATGTAAGCCGATCCGCGGGATGGAACAGTTGCTGTATAAAAAGGAAAATAAAGACAGTGTACTATTTGTACTCTAATATCCATCTCATTTTTCTCTCGCGGAACTGCCCCGGCAAGCATCCTGAGGTGATATAAGGGAACCCTTACTTTACGGCCTTATGACATCACTGTGTTTCTGCTCACAGTATATAACCGGACTACTCAAACAAAAATTGCAAGCTCTAACCATGACGTTATTACTACTTGCAAAAAAATTGCAAGTCCTAACCACGACGTGATTACTGCTTGCAAAAAAATTGCAAGCTCTAACCACGACGTGGTTACTACTTGCAAAAAAATTGCAAGCAGTAACCATGACGTGATTACTGCTTGCAAAAAAATTGCAAGTCCTAACCATGACGTGAGTACTGCTTGCAAAAAAATTGCAAGCTCTAACCATGACGTGAGTACTGCTTGCAAAAAAATTGCAAGTAGTAACCACGACGTGAGTACTGCTTGCAAAAAAATTGCAAGTAGTAACCATGACGTGAGTACTGCTTGCAAAAAAATTGCAAGCAGTAACCATGACGTGATTATAGCTTGCAAAAAAATTGCAAGCAGTAACCATGACGTGAGTACTGCTTGCAAAAAAAGGGTGAGCAGGCCGGAATAGTCCGGTCATCATGCTAAAAAAGATGTGGCATCCTGCTCCGGGCCGGGAGCCTCTGCCTGGAGGCTAATGCGTGCGGAAGGATATCGTCGACGGTTTATCGTGCGATAATTTTGTGCTTCTAAATTTGTTTTCTATTTTTGCCGCGCGAATAAGGAACTGTTAGCTCAGTTGGTTCAGAGCATTGCCTTGACAGGGCAGGGGTCGCCGGTTCGAGTCCGGCACAGTTCACTTCACTTCCCCCTGTTTTTTTATCCCCCGATAGTAGTTTCTATTCCGTAGCGCCGGAAAATACTCCGGCAATGTTCCTGCACCTCTGTGGAGGGAGCCGAGAGCGGGATATGCTCCGGATTGTAGACGGTACCCAGTTTTTCGTGTTTTCCTCTGGCGATATCGTGGTATGGAAGGAGATGTACCAGCTTCTGCTTCCAGGGAAGCGAAGCCAGATAGGCGGCAGACCGGCTGATGTTTTCTTCGTCGGCATTGATGCCTTCTATCAGCGGGATACGGATAATCATCGCTTTGCCGGCTTCGGACACCATGCGAAGGTTGGCCAGAATCCGTTCGTTCGGAACGCCGCAATAGTAACGGTGTTTTCCCGAATCCATCAGTTTGAGATCGACCAGAAACAAATCCGTTTCCTTCATTACTTCGGCCACCACCTCCGCCCCGGCGTACAGGGTGGTGTCTACGGCCCGGTGAATACCCGATGACTTGCAGCGGCGCAGGAGTTCGAGCAGTAGGCCGTGGTGCATCAGGGGTTCGCCGCCGCAAAACGTAACGCCTCCTCCGGAACGGTCCATCACGAGGGTCTCCTTTTCGATTTCGCGCATCAGATGATCTACGCTGTACTCCTCGCCCGACATTTCCATGGCTCTGGTGGGGCAGACTTCGGCACACTTGCCGCACAAACGGCAGGCTTCCGGATCGGTTTTCATTCCTTCGGCGGTAGGATGGATGGCCTGATGCGGGCACTTCGCTGCGCAGGTACGGCAGCCGATACACTTTTTCTTCGTGTACATTTTTTCTTTCCGGGCAAGAAGTCCCTCCGGATTGTGGCACCATACGCACGAGAGCGGGCATCCTTTCAGGAAAATGGTGATCCGGATGCCCGGCCCGTCGTTGATGGAATATCGCTTGATGTCGAAGAATAAAGCCATGGAGCGCGTGGTACCGTCAGAAGCCTTCCTGTTCGGTGCGGGCAATGACGTCGGCTTGCAGGTCGGCGTTCATATCGTTGAAGTAATCGCTGTACCCGGCCATCCGCACCAGGAGGTCGCGGTAATTTTCGGGCGACCGGCGGGCTGCATGAAGGGTGGCCGTATCCACAATGTTGAATTGCACATGATGTCCTCCCAGGGCAAAATAGCTGCGTATCAGGGAGGCCAGTTTGGATACATCTTCTTCCCGTTTGAGCAGGCCGGGCAGGAAGCGCAGGTTGAGCAGCGTGCCTCCGCTCTTGATCTGATCCAGTTTTCCCAGCGATTTGATGACGGCCGAGGGTCCGTGCGTATCGGCTCCGTGCGAAGGCGAGGTGCCGTCGGAGATGGTAAAGCCGGCCAGGCGTCCGTTGGGCGTCGCTCCGGTCATTTTCCCGAAATAGACGTGGCAGGTGGTGGAGAGCATATTCAGGTGGAAACATTCTCCTTTGGTGTTGGGCTGTCCTTCGATGGCGTCGTACAGGTCGTTGTAGACGCGCAGGGCGATGGCGTCGGCCGTTTCGTCGTCATTGCCGAAGAAGGGCGTCCGGTTCAGGATATACTGCCGCATGGCTTCGGCGCCTTCGAAATTGGAGGCGAGCATTTGCAGCATCGTGTCCATGGAACAGGTTTTGTCTTCGAATACATGTTTTTTCAGCGAAGAAAGACTGTCGGCCACGGTACCCAGCCCGGTGCATTGTATATAGGTGGTGTTGTAGCGCGGGCCGCAGTTGTAATAATCTTTTCCCCTTGCGATGCAGTCGTCGATAAAGAGCGACAGGAAGGTGGCCGGCGCATATTTGGCAAACATCCGGTCGATGTAGTTGCTCACGCGTACTTTTTGCCCAATCACGTAGCGGAGCTGCGTCAGGAAGGCTTCGTACAATTCGTCGTAGGAGCTGAATCCTTGCGCAGCGCCTGTCCGGATGCTCACCTGTTTGCCGGAAACGGGGTCGCAGCCGTCGTTCAGCGTAATTTCCAGTATTTTGGGGACGTTCAGGTAGCCGGTCAGCAGATAGGCCTCTTTTCCGAACGCGCCTACTTCGATGCATCCGCTGCATCCTCCTTCGCGTGCGTCCTGCAATGTTTTTCCCTGCCTCATCAGTTCCTGGATGTATACGTCGGGGTTGAAAACGGAAGGATAGCCGTGCCCCTGGCGGATCACCTTGCAGCCGGCGTGCAGGAAGCGATCCGGTGTTCGTGCGCTGATATGGATGGAGCAGCCCGGCTGAAGGATGTGAAGTTCTTCGGCTATTTCGAGCATGAGGTAGGACACTTCGCTTACGGCGTCGCTGCCGTCGGGCTTGAGGCCTCCGATGTTCAGGTTCGTAAAGTCGTTGTAGGTTCCGCTTTCTTTGGCGGTGATGCCCACTTTGGGAGGAGCCGGATGATTGTTCACCTTAATCCAGAAACAGGAGAGCAACTCTTTTGCTCCTTCTCTCGTGAGGCTGCCTTCGGCCTGTTCCTTTTCGTAGAAGGGCGTCAGATGCTGGTCGAAATGCCCCGGATTCATGGCGTCCCATCCGTTTAGTTCCGTGATGGTACCCAGATGGACGAACCAGTACATCTGGATAGCTTCCCAAAACGTCCGGGGAGCATGAGCCGGCACCCGGCGGCATACTTCGGCAATCTTCCTCAGTTCGTCCGCCCTCACGGGGTCGGGCTCCGTTGCTGCCATTTTTTCGGCCAGATCGGCATGACGTTCGGCCAGCAGGATGGCGGCGTCGCAGGAGATCGACATGGCGGTCAGCTCTTCCTGCTTATCCGTCGCTTCCGGGTCGCCGAGGAAATCCAGACGCTCCAGCTCTCCGGCAATGCGTGCTTTCAGGTCGAGCAGTCCGGTGCGGTAGATCTTTCCGTCGAGCGCGGTATGTCCGGGCGCTCTCTGTTCCATAAACTCGGTGAACAGGCCGGCCTCGTAAAGCGCCTGCCAGGCTTCGGGCACATGTCCGAAGATGCGTTCGCGCTGGGTGCGTCCTTTCCAGTAAGGGATCACCTCCCGTTCGTAGGTTTCGATATCTTCGCGGCTGATGGTGTAGCGCTGCAGTTCGCGGGTATTCAGCACCTGGAGGTCTTCCACGCTGTGGCATGTCAGTTCGGGAAAGGTAGGCACGGCTTTGGGCTTAGGCCCTCTTTCGCCCACGATCAGTTCGTCTTTGCCGATATAGACGGTCTTTTGCCTGCATATCTCAAGGAAGTTCAATGCCCGAAGGATGGGGACGGGATATTTGCCTTCATTTCTTTTGTAAAACTGTGTTTCTATCAAGGCGCGTTCGATAGACAGGGAAGGTTCCGCCTCGAAGGTTTCCTTCCGCAAGCGTCTGATCCGTTCGTTCATTCCATATTCATTGCCGGCTATGGAGGGGGCAAAATTCGAGGCGCTTTCCGGCGCACGCTGGGCTAATGTGTTCATATATTCAATTTGTTTACTGTATTCCCCGTTCGCGGAGTTTCTTCTGCCAGTTCCAGGCGGAGATGAGGGTGTTTTCCACCGTTTCGCGGGCAGTCCAGCCCAATATTTTGTTGGCCTTTTCGGGGTTTGCCCATACTTTCTCTATATCGCCTTCCCGTCGTCCTGCTATTTTGTAGGGTACCTTCACGCCGGTTCCTTTTTCGAAGGCCTGTATCAGTTCCAGCACGGATACTCCGCGGCCTGTGCCGAGGTTGAAGATCTCCAGCGGACTGCCGGATTTGTTTTCCAGCATACGGTTCATGGCCACAACGTGTGCCCTGGCCAGGTCAACCACATGGATATAGTCGCGGATGCAGGAGCCGTCGGGCGTGTTGTAATCATTGCCGAATACGCTCAGTTCGCTGCGGATACCCATGGCGGTTTGCGTTACAAAGGGAACCAGGTTTTGAGGTACACCGTTGGGCAGTTCGCCTATCTCGGCGCTCGGATGCGCCCCTGCGGGGTTGAAGTAGCGCAGGATGATGCTTTTGAACGGCAGGCCGGCATGAATGGCGTCTCGTATGATTTCTTCGTTTATCTGTTTGGTATTTCCGTAGGGAGAGAGTGCCGGTTTGATGGGGGCGTCTTCGGTGACGGGGAGAATATCCGGTTGTCCGTAAACCGTGCAGGAGGATGAAAACACGAGGCCGTCAATCCGGAATCCGGGCATTAAATCCAGCAGGTTCAGGAGCGTGACGATGTTGTTCCGATAATACTCCAGGGGTTTATATACCGATTCGCCCACGGCTTTACTGGCGGCAAAGTGAATGATGCCTTTGATGCCTGTGTGTGCGGCAAAGAGCGTGCGCAAGCCTTCTTTGTCGTTGCAGTCCAGTTTGGCAAAAACGGGGCGGATACCCGTTATCTTTTCAATACCCTCGATTACGTCTTCGTTGGAGTTGGAGAGGTTATCAATAATGATCACCTCATACCCGGCTGTTTGGAGTTCAACGACGGTATGCGAACCGATGTATCCGGTTCCTCCTGTTACTAAGATTTTCTGCTTCATATTATTTCATTATTTATACAATACCGGAGAATCCCATGAAAGCCATTGCCAGCAGTCCGGCGGTAATGAGTGCGATAGGCGTCCCTTTCATGCTTTCCGGGATATGCGTCATGGCCAACTGTTCACGGATACCGGCAAAGATAGTTAAAGCCAGTGCAAATCCAATGGCTGTGGATACGGCATAGACCACGGACTGCACCAGATTGTAATCTTTCCGGATCACCAGAATGGCCACCCCCAGTACGCAGCAGTTGGTGGTTATCAGCGGAAGATATACCCCTAAAGCCTGGTAGAGGGCGGGAGATACCTTTTTCAATACAATCTCCAGCAACTGTACCAGCGAGGCAATGATCAATATAAAGGTGATGGTTTGCATAAACCCCAGCCCGAACACATCCAGCACGTATTTCTGCACAAGGAATGTTACAATGGTAGCGATAGTGAGCACAAAGGTGACGGCTGCGCTCATTCCGCCTGCCGTTTCTATTTTTTTGGATACGCCCAGGAAAGGGCATATTCCCAGGAATTGCGACAGCACCACGTTGTTTACAAATACGGCTGCTATAAATATTAATAGATATTCCATTGTTTTATATGTATGTGTGAGTTATCAAACCTTGCGGATTCTGTTTATAAGCGCTATCAGGAAGCCCAGCGCAATGAAGGCGCCGGGCGCCAGTACGAAGATGAGCGAACCGTACTCTTCGGGCATACAGGTAAGGTTGAAAATCTTTCCGGTACCCAGCAATTCGCGTGTGGCGCCCAGCAGCGTCAGGGCAAGGGTAAAGCCCAGGCCTGCGCCCAGTCCGTCGAAGCCCGAAGGTATTACGCCATGCTTGCCGGCAAAGGCTTCGGCGCGTCCCAGCACCACGCAGTTGACCACAATCAGCGGGATAAACAATCCCAGACTCTGATACAGCGACGGCAAAAAGGCCTCGATAAACATCTGGAGCGGGGTGACAAAGGTGGCGATGATGACCACGTAGGCAGGAATGCGTACGGCATTCGGGATCAGATTCTTTAAAGCCGAAATCACCATGTTGGTACACGTCAGCACAAAGGCGGTGGCCAGTCCCATTCCCATCCCGTTGAAGGCGGAAGACGTAGTCCCCAGCGTTGGACACATGCCCAGGAGCAGGACGAAGATGGGGTTTTCTTTGAGGATGCCGTTCAGCAGTATTCTTATATTATTCATTGCCGTCTCCTTTCTTTGTTGCAGTGGCTCCGGTGGTTGTATCGGTTGTTGTTCCTTTATAGGCGCTGTATGCCCGGTTGACAGCGTTCAGGAAGGCGCGGCTGGTGATGGTGGAGGCGGTGATGGCGTCCACATCGCCGCCGTCTTTCGTTACCGCCAGGTTCCCCTCGGCTAAGGAGCGGCCTATGACGCTTTGTCTGTTCCGGTCTGCGCGGAACCATTCTTCCATTTTTGAGCCTAATCCGGGCGTTTCGGTATGTTGCAGTACGGAATAGTTTATCAGCCTGCCTTCCGTATCGAAGCCTACGATGATCTTTATTTCGCCGCTAAAGCCGTTTTTCGTATTGCTGTCAACTGCGACGCCTGCGGGCTGTCCGTCTTTTGTCACCGGATAAATCAGCAGGGAATCTCCGTCGAACGTCACGCCTTTGTAGGCGTCTTCCAGCGGGTTGTTGTCGAAATCGGGTGTTACGGCTATAATCGCCTTTTCCAGTGCCGCGGCCTTAGATAGGGCAATGGGGCCGGCGGTGTACATATTGGCTCCGGCCAGGATGACGCCCGAAACGGCGCAGATAGTCATCAGCGAAAGAAACATATTGGGTAATGTGGACTTTAATTTCTTCATCTTATTTTCCTCCGAAATGTGCAGGTTTGAAATAATTGTTGATAAGAGGCGTGAGTGCATTCATGATCAGAATCGCAAAGGATACTCCTTCGGGATAGGCGCCGAACAAGCGGATGACGGAGGTCAGCAAACCGATGCCCGCACCGTACACCAGCATACCGCTGCGACTCATGGGGGAGGTTACGTAATCTGTCGCCATAAAGACAGCGCCCAGCAGCAAGCCGCCCGACAGCAAATGCACGAACGGATTGGCGTAGCTTAGCGGATCAGTCAGATACAGGATGCCGGTAAACGCAAACACCGTTCCCAGTACCGCTACGGGAATATGCCAACTGATAATTTTCCGTATCAGCAAATACGCAAATCCCAGCAGAAGGGCTACGGCGCTTACCTCTCCCAGACTGCCGCCCATATTGCCCAGCAGCATGTCGGTGAACGGGGGAAGCTCCCTCCCTCCTCCCTTCAGCAGGGAAAGGACAGTTGCTCCGGTTGCCCCGTCGAGGTAATCCACGGGCAGCGTGCCGGGAACCGGCCAGGTAGTCATTTGTGCCGGAAAGGATATCAGCAGGAATACACGTCCCACCAGTGCGGGGTTGAAAATATTGTTTCCCAGTCCGCCGAAAGACATCTTGCCGATACCGATGGCCACCAGGGCGCCGATGACAATAATCCATACCGGCAGGTTGGAAGGCAGGTTGAAAGCCAGCAGGACGCCGGTGAGGATAGCCGAACCGTCTCCTACGGACGGATCTTTCTTCATCAGGAACTTCTGTATCAGATATTCAATGAGTACGCAGGAGAATACCGATACCGCTGTGACGATAAGCGCTCCCAGTCCGAAGTAGTAAAGAGATACCAGAAAAACGGGAATCAGGGCGATCAGTACGCCATACATGTTTTTACCTATAGTGTCGCCGCTATGGATATGGGGCGAGGGGGATATAATCAGTTTATTTTCCATGACTGCACTGTTTATGACTTTCGGGCACGGATGATGCCCGTTACTTTTCCTTTTCCTAATCGAATATAATCCAGCAACGGACGGTTGGCCGGACACGTAAAACTGCAGGAGCCGCACTCTATGCAATCTACGATATAGTTTTTCTCGGCAATGTCCCAACCTGCAAATTCGGTTGCATTCATCAGTAAAGTGGGATTAAGCCCCATCGGGCATACCGTGACGCATTTCGCACAACGGATGCAGTTGCAGACGGGCTTCCGTACCGCTTCTTCTTTGGGAAAGATCAAAATGCCGGAACTGCCTTTGGTTACCGGAACCTCCGTGCCGGCAAGCGCTTTTCCCATCATAGGCCCTCCACCTACTATTTTTCCGGTATTTTCGGGGATGCCTCCGGCCGCTTCAATCAGTTTCCGAATGGGGGTGCCTATACGCACCAGGAAGTTGGACGGGTTTGCCAGTCCTTTTCCCGTCACGGTTACGACCCTTTCGAAGAGCGGCTTGTTTTTTTGCACAGCCTCGTATACGGCGAATGCCGTACCCACATTCTGCACCACGGCGCCGACCGAGATGGGGAGGGCTCCGCTTTTCACCTGGCGCCGTGTTACGGCGTCGATCAACTGCTTTTCTCCACCCTGCGGATACTGTACCTTCAAAGGCATGATTTCAATACCCGGATATCCCTTTGCCAAATCCCTGCAATACACAACGGCATCCGGCTTGTTGCTCTCAATCCCGATTACAGCCCGGGGTACTCCGATGGCTTTCATCAGAATGGACACTCCGATCAGTACCTGTTCTCCTTTTTCTATCATGAGCGAGTGGTCGGAGGTAAGGTAAGGCTCACATTCCACCCCGTTGATGATTAATATTTCCGCCCGGCAGCCCGGAGGAGGCGTTAGCTTTACGTGCGTGGGGAAGGTAGCCCCTCCCAGTCCGACGATGCCGGCTTCGGCTATTTTTCCAATAATTTCCTGCGACGAAAGGGTACATTCCCTTTTCAGCGTGTCACTGCGGTCGATAGATTCTTCCCATTCGTCGCCCTCTACATCTATATATATAGCCGGGCGCATATAACCGCTTGCATCCATGACCCGATCTATCTTACTCACTTTGCCGGAGACGGACGAATGGATATGGGCAGATACAAAACCGCCGGACCTGGCCAGCAGGGCGCCTGCTTTCACCCAATCGCCTTTCTTTACCACGGCCTGTGCCGGAGCCCCTATGTGCTGCCCCAAGGGTATGACCGCCTGTTCGGGAATCGCAAGGGGAATAATCTTTTTCCCGGCAGACAATTTATGCTCAGGCGGATGAATACCTCCGATTCGGAATGTCCTTAACATACGCTTCATTATGCTTTTTAAATTTGTTTTTCTTTCGTTATTGTTTCGCCCGCTACCGGCGCTTCTTTCCGGGGAGGAAAATTCAGCTCGTGGATCGCACGGGTAGGACATACGGCTACGCACTTACGGCACAGGCGGCATTTGGCGAAGTCGATGTACGCTAAATTATCCGTCACGCTGATGGCCTCAAACGGACATTCTTTCTCGCATTTACTGCAACCGATGCAGGCATTGCCGCATGATTTGCGCGCGATGCCTCCCTTGTCCCTGTTCACGCAGCTAACGTAGATGCGGCGTGACTTCGGCCCCTTGCGGCGCAATTCAATAATGTTTTTAGGGCAGGCTTTTACGCAGGCTCCGCAAGACGTACACCGGTCTTCCATCACTTCCGGCAGTCCTGTGGAGGAATTGATACGTATGGCGCCGAAGGTACAGGCCGTCACGCAGTCGCCATAGCCCAAACAGCCGTACGAACAGCCTGTTTCGCCTCCATAGAGCGAAGAGGCTACTACACAGTTTTGCGCCCCGTCGTACCGGTTGGTGCGCGGACGCACTTCGCAGTTTCCGTTGCAGCGCACTACCGCAATCTTCGGATCGGCCGCCGCCGCATCTTTACCGAGTATGCCGGCCACTTTGGCCATCACATCCGCTCCGCCCACCGGACAAAGCAGATCGTCCAGCGAGTGGGCGTTTACACATGCCGAAGCAAAACCCGAACATCCGGGGTATCCGCATCCGCCACAGTTGGCCGCCGGCAAGACTTCCTGCACCTGTGCAATGAGGGGATTTTCATACACCTCAAATTTCCTGGAAGCAATATACAGTAAGCCGGAGCTAACGATACCGATTCCTCCTAAAGTAATAATGGCGATTAATATCATATATTATGGATTTATTTTCTTGACGGTAAAAACAAATTTTCGCTTCAACGCATTGCGGAACACATACAGAATAAGGTAGTAGGGAAACAGTAGCGCCAGGCCGGTCAATGCGCCGGTACTTTCTTTCCAATGCAAACCTGTACCGGCAAGAACCGCCGATACAACCAGTATCAAAGGAATGACGAAAGCCAGCCATACAGCCTGAGTCTCCATTGAATCTTTCCCTTCTATGATAACGGATTCGTTCACATGGAACGCACCGGAATTGCCGGTTGCTTCAATAAGCTGCTCTTTCCCGTTTGCCGTGGCACATACCGTCTTTGCATGACACCCGGCACAGGCCGACTGCTGAACTACCTTCACGTAGAAGGTATATCCTTCAATACGTTCTATCACGCCGCAATAATGAACACTATTCCCCATAATTGTAAACTCGACATAGCAAAACCGGGGCAAAAGTAATTATTTCCTGTAATACTCTATTAAAGTTTCCACATTTATTTCTGCGCCGGCCTCATTTAAAGCTGAATGTGACAACGTATATTTTTTTGCTACAAATGATCAGCGCAGCTAATTTTCCATTCCAACTGTAACATTTTATTTCCTGTTACACGAACTGTAACAACATATATTTTCTGTTACATTCATGTTACAGCCAAAACCCCTGTAAAATCAAGGGTTTTGCAGGGACGTATTACGCAGATTTCAGGGGTTTTCGGGGATTTTTGCGGAAATTTACAAAAATGTGCCAAATCAGTCGGGAGAGGAAGGGCTTTGCAACAATCCTGTAATCAGCAGGTTTACGGTATGCAATGTGTCACAAAAATGTTCGTTTTAACGTGCCACAAATTTAGCGTAAAAGAATCGCTTTATCCAAATGATTATCAGACTTTTTTTTCTATCGCCGGAAAGTATAACGTGAAAACCAAGGTTTTCGTGCAACATGTTACAGCGGTAATCGGAACAAATTTTAAAT
>JAISMW010000056.1 GCA_031276545.1 Tannerellaceae bacterium | reverse complement strand
GACATTAGCGAAGAGCGGTTCCGCAGCCTTTGCCGACCGCCATCGCCGATTTGGTGTTTTTTGATCTCCTGTTCAAATTCTTTGCAGAAATCGTCTGCCAAGCAGAATATTTCGGTAATTTTGTCCGGGGTTATCATGTCTGAATGTTTTTGTTAAACTTTTGTTTTTCAACCGTAAAGATAACAATACTATTCGATATGATTCCCCATTTTCATCTCTTTTTTTTTGACTTCTTATCCCGAACTGAGGTTCTTAACGTGAGTTCGACGTGAGAAAAAGGCAGAAATACCGGGGAATAGACCGGCTGTCAGGAGGCTCACCCAGGCCGGGTTCAAGCCCTTGCAGGCTAATTGGGGTTAACCCCGAAGCCGTGGGGGTTAACCCCGAAGTCATGGGGGTTAACCCCGAAGCCGTGGGGGTTAACCCCAAAGCCATGGGGGTTGACCCCGAAGCCGTGGGGGTTGACCCCGAAGCCATGGGGGTTGACCCCGAAGCCATGGGGGTTAATCCCGAAACACCGGAAAGTTCCTCCCGAAACACGGGTTCTTCTGTCGAACTCAGGTTATATTATAAATGTGCCTGCACTGTAATTCTTTCTGCCATGACGGAGTAAATTGAAATAATTATCTACTTTTGTGCTGCAAAATAATAATAATAATAATAAATTACATGACAGCATCGAAGCGTGTGAAACGTGCCTTAATCTCTGTTTATCATAAAGAGGGACTGGACAGAATATTGAGAAAGCTTCATGACGAAGGCGTCCGTCTGGTATCTACGGGAGGTACCCGGACGTTTATCGAATCACTTCATTTGCCTTGCGAAGCCGTCGAAGATCTGACGGGATATCCATCCATTCTGGGAGGACGCGTAAAGACACTCCACCCGAAAGTATTTGGCGGTATCCTTGCCCGCAGAGCGCAGGAAGCCGACAGGAAACAGTTGGCGGAATACGGCATCCCCGAAATAGACCTGGTGATAGTAGACCTCTATCCCTTTGAGGAAACCCTTGCCTCGGGCGCCGCCGAAGCAGACATCATCGAGAAGATAGACATCGGCGGTATTTCTCTGATACGCGCCGCGGCCAAGAATTACCGGGATGTGCTGACCGTAGCCTCTAAAGCACAGTATCCCCCCCTGCTGAACATACTGGAAGAAAAGGGAGCGGAAACTACCCTGGAAGACCGGCGCTGGTTTGCCAAGGAAGCCTTTGCCGTATCATCGGGCTACGATACGGCGATATACAACTATTTCGACGGCGGAGAAAAATCGGCTTTCCGCGTAGCCGTCGACAGACCGGTGCACCTGCGTTACGGAGAGAACCCCCATCAGGATGCCCGCTTCTTCGGAGCCTTTGAAGAAGCCTTCGACCGGATTCACGGAAAAGAAATCTCATACAACAACCTGCTGGATATCGACGCGGCGGTAAGCCTGATCGACGAATTCGACGAGCTGACATTTGCCATCCTCAAGCACAACAACGCCTGCGGCATCGCTTCGCGCCCTTCGGTAGTCGAAGCCTGGAGAGACGCCCTGGCCGGCGATCCGGTTTCCGCCTTCGGAGGCATACTGATTACCAATGCCGCCATCAGCAGGGACGTGGCCGAAGAGATCGGCAAAATATTCTTCGAAGTCATCATCGCCCCCGATTACGATACCGACGCCCTGGAGGTGCTTATGCAGAAAAAGAACCGCATCATCCTGATTCGCAAAGAAGCCGCAGCGCCGTCCGTACAATACCGTTCGCTGCTGAACGGAGTGCTGGTGCAGGACAAAGACCTGAGCATCCAGACGGCAGACGACCTGACAGCCATGACCGACACCCGCCCCACAGCGCAGGAAACGGAAGACTTGCTGTTTGCCAACAAGCTGGTAAAACACAGCAAATCCAACGCCGTCACGCTGGTAAAGAACCGGCAGCTCTGCGCAAGCGGAGTGGGTCAGACCTCCAGAGTGGATGCCCTGAAGCAGGCGATAGAAAAGGCGCAAAACTTCCGCTTCGACCTGTCGGGCGCCGTGATGGCTTCGGATGCCTTCTTCCCCTTCCCCGACTGTGTGGAGATTGCGGCCGGCGCCGGTATTACGGCCATCATTCAGCCGGGAGGCTCCATAAACGACAAACTGTCGGTTGATTATTGCAACAAACACGGTATAACAATGGTTAAGACGGGTATCCGTCACTTCAAACATTAACGCTTAAAAAAAAACGAACTGCATGGGATTATTTTCATTGACACAGGAGATAGCGATGGACCTGGGCACGGCCAATACCATCATCATTTGCAACGGCAAGATTGTAGTAGACGAACCTTCGGTGGTAGCGCTGGACCGACGTACAGACCGGGTGCTGGCCGTGGGAGAAAAAGCACGCCAGATGCACGGCAAGACGCACGAGAATATCCGTACCATCCGTCCGCTGAGAGACGGCGTGATAGCGGACTTCTTCGCCGCCGAACAGATGATACGAGGCATGATTAAAATGATCGGATCGAAGAACCGCTGGTTCTCTCCTTCCCTGCGCATCGTGGTATGCATCCCTTCCGGAAGTACGGAAGTGGAACTGCGCGCCGTACGCGACTCTGCCGAACATGCCGGCGGACGGGATGTATATATGATATACGAACCGATGGCCGCCGCCATCGGTATCGGTATTGATGTGGAAGCGCCCGAAGGCAACATGGTGGTGGATATAGGCGGAGGAACCACCGAAATAGCCGTCATTTCCCTGGGAGGCATCGTATCGAACAAATCCATCCGCATAGCAGGCGACGACCTTACAGCCGATATCATGGAGTATATGCGCCGGCAGCACAACGTGAAGGTGGGCGAACGGACAGCCGAGCAGATTAAAATAAACGTAGGCTCGGCGCTGACCTTCCTTGACAATCCGCCGGAAGACTACATCGTGCACGGACCGAATCAGATGACAGCCCTTCCGATGGAAGTATCCGTCTCCTATCAGGAAATTGCACACTGCCTGGAAAAGTCGCTGTCCAAGATGGAAGCCGCCATCCTGAGCGCCCTGGAACAAACACCGCCCGAACTGTATGCCGATATTGTACGGAACGGCATCTACCTGGCCGGCGGAGGCGCCCTGATGAGGGGACTGGACAAGCGTCTGACGGAAAAAATCAATATACAGTTCCATGTGGCCGAAGACCCGCTGCACGCAGTGGCCAAAGGGACGGGCATTGCGCTGAAGAACATCGACAAATTCAACTTCCTCATCCGGTAGGGACGCAATACCGTACACACAAAGCTTATGCGCCGGCTACTTGACTTTCTGATCGGGAAAAGACACTGGTTCCTGTTTCTGCTGCTTGAGGTGGTATCCTTCCTGTTTATTTATCGCAATAATGCCTATCAGCAAAGCGTGATGCTGAGTACGGCCAATGTAGTGGCGGCCAATTTTGTGTCCCTCACCGGCTCGGTGACGTCCTATCTGAATCTGCGCGAGAAAAACCGGGAACTGATAGAGCGCAACGGACAGTTGGAGATAGCCCTGCTTCGCCTGCAGAGACAAGTGGAAACGATGATAGCCGATACGGTTTCCTTCCGCGGTTTTATCCATAGTCCGGAGCGGCAGTTCCCTTATGATGTGATTGTAGCCAGGGTGGTGAACAACAGCGTAACCTATCTTTCCAACTATATCACCGTCGACAAGGGAAGCGACGACGGTATATCTCCGGATATGGGCGTCGTATCCGAAAGCGGCGTAGTAGGGATTGTCTCGACGGTTTCCAGACATTATTCGGTGATTATCCCCCTGCTGAATCCCAAGTTCCGCTTGAGCTGCAAGGTATTGGGGAGCAGTTATTTCGGTTCGATGAGCTGGGACGGGCGTAGCACGCGATACGCCAAACTGGACGAACTGCCCCGGCATGTGGAATTTATGGAAGGAGATACCATCGTAACGAGCGGCTTCTCGGCCATATTCCCCGAAGGAATCATGGTGGGCAATGTGTCGTCGTTCGAACGGCAACGGGATGATAATTTTTATTCGCTGACCGTAAAATTAGCCACCGATTTTCATCGGCTGAGCAGTGTGATGGTCATAAAGAATTACCGTCAGAACGAACAGATACAAATAGAAGAGGAGGTGAAAAGCAATGATTAACGTCGTCAGAGGCCTGCTCTATTTTGTGATACTGGTATCGGTACAAGTACTGGTACTGAACAATATTCATTTCCTCCGCCTGCTTACCCCTTTCCTGTACATCTATGTGATCATCAAATTTCCCGTAGGATACTCTTCCGTGCAGGTCACTTTTCTGTCATTCCTCTTGGGGCTGATCATCGACATCTTGTCGAACACGTCGGGGATGCACGCAGCCGCATGTACGCTGGCCGGTTTCGTGCGGCCGTATATCATACAGATATTCATGCGGGAAGATTTGCCGGAGAATCTGTATCCTTCCTACAAAACACTGGGGTACGGGAATTTTATCCGCTTTGCCTTTGTGCTTGTACTGCTGCACCATGTTTCGCTTTTTCTGATAGAATCGCTTACGCTGTTCGACCCCCTGTTCTTCACCATCCGCGTCGTGGCAAGCATTGCGATCACGACTCTTTTAATATGTACAGTGGAAGCGTTCAACAAAGAATCCCGCAAAAATGAAGGTTAATCCAAACTATACGCTGGAAAACAGGCGCTATATTATATCCGGCGCCGTGATTGTATCGGTGACGGTCTTTGTGGTGCGCCTGTTCTTCCTCCAGGTGATAGACAACGATTACAAAACCTGGGCCGACAGCAATGCGTTCCTGAAAAAAACGCTGTATCCTTCGCGCGGCATGATTTACGACCGCAACGGCAAATTGCTGGTGTACAACCAGCCTGCCTACGACGTGATGCTGATCATGCGCGAAATACAGCCTTTCGACACGCTGGACTTCTGCAATACGGTAGGCATCACCAGAGCGCAGTTCGACAAACGGATTGCCGACATAAAAGACCGCCGTCTGAACCCCGGTTATTCGTCATACGTGCCGCAGGTGTTCATGAATCAGCTTTCGGCGCAGGATTATGGCGTCCTGCAGGAAAAACTCTATAAATTCCCTGGTTTCTACATCCGGAACCGTACCATCCGGGAGTATGAATATCCGAATGCCGCCCATGTGCTGGGAAATATCGGCGAAGTAAACAAACAGGATATCGAACGGGATAATTACTACGTGCAGGGCGACGACTCCGGGCGTTCGGGTGTGGAGCGTTCGTACGAAGGGGTACTGAGGGGCGAAAAAGGTGTGGAAATACTCCTCCGCGACGCACACGGAAGAACGCAGGGCAAATACGAAGACGGACGGCATGACGTGAATCCCGTATCGGGAAAGAACCTGACGCTCTCCATGGATATGGACCTGCAAACCTACGGAGAAACGCTGATGCAAAACAAACTGGGCGCCATCGTCATGATTGAACCCGCCACGGGAGAGATCCTTTGCATGGTTTCGTCGCCCACGTTCAACCCCGGTATGCTGGTAGGGCGTCAGCGGGGAAGGAATCATGCCCTGCTGGAAAAAGATCCGCTGAACCCGCTCTTCGACCGCACCCTGATGGGGATTTATCCTCCCGGCTCTACGTTCAAGCCCGCAATGGGGCTTATTTTCCTTCAGGAAGGAGTGATTACGCCGGATACCTATTATTCCTGCGCATACGGATACCCTGTGCTGGGCGGCAAACCGCTCTGCCACGGACATGCGTCTCCCCTCAGTCTGATACCGGCTCTGGCAACCTCCTGCAATTCGTATTTCTGCTGGGGACTGCGCGATATGATCGACAGCCGGCGACGTTACGCCTCCGTGCAGGAAGGGCTGGATATATGGAAAAATTACCTGGTGAGTATGGGATACGGATACCGGCTGGGGGTAGACCTGCCGGGAGAAAAAGCCGGTTACATCCCCAACAGCAAGACCTACGACAAGATATACAACGGCCGCTGGTCGTCGAGCACCATTATATCCGTGGCCATCGGGCAGGGAGAAATACTGGCCACTCCGCTCCAGATATGCAATATGTCGGCCGAGATAGCGAACCGGGGATATTTCTACACCCCGCATATCGTAAGCAAAATACAGGATTACGCCCTGGATACGCTATACACCCGAAAACGCTACTCTACGATAGAGAAGCAATATTACGAATATATAGCCGAGGGTATGCGAAGCGCCGTCACAGGCGGTACGTGCAGGGGAGCAGCCTTGCCGGATGTAGCCGTTTGCGGGAAAACAGGCACGTCGGAGAATCCGCACGGCAAAGACCATTCCGTCTTTATGGGGTTTGCCCCGTACGAAAGTCCGAAGGTGGCGATTTCCGTACTGGTGGAAAATTCCGGATTCGGAGCCACGTATGCAGTGCCGATTGCCAAACTCATGCTGCAGAAATATTTTTCGGGAGAAATATCGCCGGACAATAAATATCTGGAGGAACGTATCATCCAAACCGTTTTATTACCGAGGAATGTCTTATAGGAAAACAAACACCTGGCAAACGGTCGACTGGATTACGGTGCTGCTGTACCTCATCATGGTCACATCCGGATGGTTCAGCATTTGCGGCGCCAGCTACCAGTACGAAACTCTCAACTGGTTCGACCCTTCTGGACGTCCCGGCTCGCAGCTTGTCTGGATTGGCCTGTCTTTTGTGCTGATATTCGTCATCATGATGCTGGATTCCAATTTTTACAGCGTGTTTGCCAACCTCTTCTACGCGATTTCCGTGCTGCTCCTGATTGCCACCATCTTTCTTGCACCCGAAATCAAGGGATCGCACTCCTGGCTTGTGTGGGGGCCTTTGCGCCTGCAACCGGCAGAGTTTGCCAAGTTTCCCACAGCCCTGGCCATTGCCAAGCTGATGAGTTCCTACGGATTCAAGCTCACAAAGTTTCAGAATATCCTGATGGTTCTGGCGCTGATTTTCCTGCCCCTGCTATGTGTTTTGCTGCAGAAGGAAACGGGTTCGGCGCTGGTATTTCTGGCCTTCTTCCTGGTGCTGTACCGGGAAGGGATGACGGGCTACGTCTTGCTGACCGGTCTTTGCGCCGTGACTTTTTTTGTGATCAGCATGAAGTTCTCGGACGTCATGATGGATGCCACTCCGCTGGGAGAGTTGATTGTCCTCTCGCTCGTCCAGGCGATTATGCTGATCCTGATACGCATTATGCAGCGAAACACCCTGCATGTAAAGATTTTGCTGGGACTCGCCGCCGTGTCCGTGCTGACGGCCTACCTGATTTCCCTGCTCGTTCCGCTCAATCTGGTATGGGTGGTCACCGGACTGATTGCCGTTTCGTCCGCTTATCTGATCTTCCTGGCCGTGAAGCACTGGATTTGGCATTACCTGCTGATTATCCTGTTTGCCGTCATGTCGGTCGCCTTTCTTTATTCGGTCGATTATGTATTCAACGAAATGCTGGAGCCGCATCAGCAGATGCGCATCAAAGTAGCCCTCGGACTGAAAGACGACCTCAGCGGAGCAGGATACAACGTGAACCAGTCGAAAATAGCCATCGGTTCCGGAGGGTTGCTGGGTAAGGGTTTTCTGAACGGAACGCAAACCAAACTGAAATACGTGCCGGAGCAGGACACCGACTTTATTTTCTGTACGGTAGGAGAGGAAGAGGGCTTCGTGGGAGCCACCGCCGTACTCATTGTGTTTGCTTTTTTTATTGTGAGGCTCATCAGCCTGGCGGAAAAACAGAAAACGGCCTTCGCACGGATTTACGGCTATGGCGTAGCCTCCGTTTTCTTTTTCCATTTACTGATCAATATCGGTATGGTGACGGGCATTACGCCCGTGATTGGCATTCCGCTCCCCTTCTTCAGTTACGGCGGTTCGTCGCTCTGGGGATTTACAATCCTGCTCTTTATTTTCCTCCGGCTCGATACGGCGCGGAAGGAACGCTAAGGCTGCGCCCGTTCGACACGCAGACCTATTTCCTGAATCCCCCGGATACTGTCGTTGCGCATACCCTGCCTGAAGGCAAAGGTGTACTGTCCTTTCATCGGAAACAAATAGCGGGTTCGTACCGGAAAACCCTGCTGATGCAGGGATATTCCCTTTCCGTACCACTTCCCGTACCCGTCGGCAAGCATACATTCCAGCGTATCCTGCCGCAAGGGACCCGAAGGCTGTTCCTCGCTGTAAAAGACCCACAGATTCTGATACGGATACAGATTGTCGTTTCTCACCTCAAACGAAATATTGTAGGGCGTCGCCGCATCGTCTATCCGGAACGTGAAATAATACACTTCGTCTTTTCCCCAGTATATCCCGTCTATTGCCTGATACTGATTGTACACAATCCGGTCTTCGCAGGCAAAACAGAGAAGGCCGGAAAGGCAGAGGACGCCCGCCGAAAAAGCCCGGATGTAGCCCTCAATTCTTCTGTTTCGTTTTGTTGTCGGGCTTATCATGTTTTTTTCTTTTCCTTTTCTTTTTCGAAGCCGTCCCGTCGAAGCGGGTCAGGCTCTCCTGTCCCAGTATATCGTGCGAATCCCGCTGCGTCTGCTGGGGTTTATCGTCGGATTCCAGCAGCAGGGGCTTGATGCCTTTCCGGTTCATCGCAATCACGTCGAAGGCACGCTGCGCCGAAATCGTCACCTGGTTGGCGGCAAAAGATTTGTCGGTCGAGTACGTAATCTCGCGCCGGAACACGTCGGTCTTGCAGTGATAATAGGTGTTCTCTTTCGTTTCCAGTACGATTTCCTTCGACGGCAGGCGTTTGTGGGCTTCCACGTACAGGTCTATTTCGAAATTGATGCAGCATTTCAGCTTTGCGCACTGACCGGCCAGTTTCTGCGGATTCATGGAAATATCCTGATAGCGGGCGGCGCCCGTCGCCACGGACACAAAGCCGGTCATCCAGCAGGAGCAGCACAGTTCGCGTCCGCAGGGGCCTATGCCCCCGATGCGTCCGGCCTCCTGCCGGGCTCCTATCTGTTTCATCTCGATGCGTACATGGAAGGCTTCGGCCAGCACCTTGATCAGTTGCCTGAAGTCCACCCGTTCGTCGGCAATGTAGTAAAAGATAGCCTTGTTGCCGTCGCCCTGATATTCCACATCCCCGATCTTCATGTTCAGCCCCAGGTCGGCCGCAATCCGGCGCGAACGGATCATCGTTTCATGCTCTTTCGCTTTGGCGTCTTCATACTTTTCCAGGTCGGCGGCTTTCGCCTTGCGGTAGATGCGCTTCACCTCGGCGCCGTCCGTACGGGTATTGTTTTTCTTCATCTGGAGGAGCACCAGCTTTCCCGTCAGCGTCACGGTACCTATATCGTGGCCGGGCATCGCTTCCACGGCTACGATATCGCCCTTTTCCAGCGGAATTTTTGCACTGTTCAGAAAGTAGCCTTTCCGGGTATTCTTAAACTGAACCTCCACATAATCCGTAGCATGATCGGCGTCGGGCACGCCGCAAAGCCAGTCGTATGTGTTCAGTTTGTTATTTTGTATCCTGCTGCAACCGTTCCGGCACATGCAGCAACTGCCTTTATGCTGTTTGAAATCCATCACCTTCTCACTTTTTGTAAATAATGTTTGCAAAAGTAGATAATAAAGTGAAATACCTGATATTATACCCAAATAAATTGTATTTTCGACGCCTCAATAAATCCGGAAAATATGATAAAACAACTGCTCTTCGTAGGTTTGGGAGGCGGCGCAGGCAGCATCCTGCGCTATCTGATCACTTTAGCCGTACACAGGTGGCATCCAGCAGCCACATTCCCCCTTGCCACATTTCTGGCAAACACCACAGGCTGTATACTGATAGGCTTCCTCATCGGTCTTTCCGCCCGGCACGGATGGATGGACAGTCACGTCAAACTGCTCCTCGTCACAGGCTTTTGCGGCGGGTACACCACCTTTTCCACCTTTTCGCTCGAGAGCATCCGCCTGCTGGAGAACCACCACTACCTTCTCCTTGCCCTCTACATTGCAGGCAGTCTTCTCGCAGGCATTACTTCGGTAGGACTGGGACTGCTTCTTTCGAAACTGTAAGTCCGGAGATCCGGCACGAATTAACTCTCTTCATAAAAAAGCAAGGCTGCTTTCCCTGTGCAGGAAGCAGCCTCGCTCGCCGCATCGCGCCCGCTCCCGGACCAGTTCCGGAGAAGTAGCTGTTACTCCGCCACCCTGGGTAACGCTTATACGTGACACGTAGTAACGCTTATACGTGACGCGTAGTAACGCTTATACGCGACGCGTAGTAACGTTTATACGTGACGCGTAGTAACGTTACTACGCGACACGTAGCAAAAACAACAAACCGAAAGGCCGCCTTTCTCTGTAAACACCTGATAAAATCCCGTTTGGGCTGGAAAAGTTCCGTGCCGTTATGAATATACCCTCCAGGGAGTATTTGGAGATTGAAGTTAAATTGTACATTTGCGCTCTTAATAAATCATAAGATACATTAATCAATGAAAGTGAAATTACTTTTTCTGTTATTTAACGTAATGATGAGCCTTGGTATCGCCATGGCTCAGGTCACCCGCGTGAGGGGTGTTGTGGTTTCGGATGAAGATGGAGCGCCCGTCATAGGCGCTTCCGTGCTGGTGAAGGGTTCGAATATCGGTACGGTGACCGATATAGACGGAATGTTCGACATACAGCAGGTTCCATCTTCTGCGAAAAGCGTAGTGGTTTCTTATATAGGGATGGCTTCGCAGGAAGTGGCAATAGCCCCCGGTCTATTGAACATTGTACTGAAACCGGAGGCAAAGGCCCTGGACGAGGTGCTGGTGGTGGCTTACGGAACGGTGAAGAAATCGGCCTTTACCGGTTCGGCTACGGTGGTGAACGAAGATATGCTGAAGACCCCGGCAGCTTCGTTCGACAAAGCGCTGGCGGGGCAGGTGGCCGGCGTTCAGGTGATATCTTCCTCTGGGCAGCCGGGTTCGTCGACCTCTTTCCGTATCCGCGGTTCGGGTTCGCTGAGCGCCTCGAACGATCCGCTGTACGTAATCGACGGAGTGGCTACCACCACGATGGAATACAGCGAGATTGCTTACGAAAATTCTTCCACCAGCAATATCCTCTCTTCCATCAATCCGAACGATATTGAATCGGTGACCATCCTGAAAGATGCCGCAGCCGCAGCGCTCTACGGTTCGAGGGCGGCCAACGGGGTTGTACTGATCACGACAAAAAGCGGGCAGGCCGGCAAAACCAAAGTGAACCTGAGCGCACGCTATTCCTGGGCATCCCTGGCCAGGGCGTACGAGACGGCCGGTTCCGCCCAGTATTACAAACAGGTATTTACGGGTTATCTGAATGCGGGGAACAGTGCGGCAGAAGCCAATAAACTGACGCAGGGCACCATTACGCACAACCCTTATAATGTGGAGAACCCGCTGGACGCCTCCGGAAATCCCGCGCCGGATGCCCGCATCGTGGTGGATACGGACTGGCAGGGTGCGGTTTTCAAAACAGCCCCTACGCAGGATTACAACCTGAATGTGAACGGCAGCTCGGACCGGACGGACTACTTCTTCTCCGCCGGCTATACCGATCAGGACGGGATTGCTCCGGCCGGTACGTTCGAGCGGTATTCGGGGAAGGCGAATATCAATACCCAGGCCAATTCCTGGCTGAAAACCGGATTGAACCTTACCTTCTCCCACGCTGTTCAGAATACCACGCAGGCCGGTTCGGCCGGTGCGAGTCCGCTGTATAATGCGCTGGCCTTTTCCAGCGGCATACCTATATATATAGTAGATGCGCAGGGAACGCCCGTATTGGATGCGGCCGGACAGAAACAGTACAATTTTACGAACCCTGTGAATCTGGACTTCAATCCGCTGGCCATACCTTATATGGATGTGCACCGGAGCAAATTCTACCGTTTGCTGGCCTCCGCCTATGCGGATGTGACTCTTTGGAAAGGCCTGAATTTTAAAACGGTGTTTTCTCCAGACTATGTATCGACCGACGAGCACCGCTATTGGAACAAGCAGCACGGCAACGGCCCCGCATACAACGGGCGTCTGGACAAATATCATCATACGGACATGATGTATACCTCTACCAATACGCTGTCGTATGCCAATACGTTCGGCGCCGTTCACAGCGTGAATGCCATGGCCGGTATGGAATACTGGCAGAGCGTATACGAAACACTCTATGCCGGAGGGCGCGACCTGCTTGGCGACATGCAGGAACTGGCGGCCGCTTCGGGTTCCTTCTCTCCTTCGTCCAACACGACGAAAGAGATCCTGATTTCATACTTCGGCCGGGTGGAATATGCCTATTCCGACAAATACAACCTGTCGGGCAGCTTGCGTACGGACGGTTCTTCCATTTTCGGCGCCGATACCAAATGGGGTACTTTCTGGAGCGCAGGAGCTTCCTGGAGACTCAAACAGGAGGATTTCCTGAAAGACATTGAGAGCGTAGACAATCTGAAGCTGCGGCTGAGCTACGGTACGTCGGGCAATAAGAGCGGGCTGGAACGCCTCTCGAACGATTTGGTGCGCTATGCCTCCCTGGGTCTCTGGACTATTTCGTCGGACTATCTGTACGGCAACAATGCCGGGGCCGGCCATACGCAACTGGCCAACGCCCTGCTGAGCTGGGAAAAGCAGGCGATGTTTAACGTCGGCTTGGATTTCAGTTTCCTGAACAGGATATACGGTTCGGTGGATTATTTCCACAAGCTGTCCGACGGTTTGCTGTACGATTATCCGCTTGCTTTGTCGAACGGATTCAAGAACATCACCCTGAATGCCGCTCAAACGGTGAACGACGGGTTCGAGTTTGTGCTCGGAGCGAATGTCCTGACCGGCGAGTTTCAGTGGAATATTGATTTCAACGCTTCCGTTATCAGGGATAAAATCAAAGACCTCAACGGCGATGACGATGTACGAATGACGGCAAACCAGAAAATATGGAGCATCGGAGGCAGCCAGTACGAATTTTATATGCCTACCTGGGCCGGCGTCGATCCGCAAAACGGCGATCCCCTGTGGTATGCGACCGACGGGCAGGGCGCCCGGACGACCACGAATGTGTATAGCCGGGCTACCTACGAAAAACAGGGCAAATCGACACCCGATCTCTTCGGCGGTCTTACGAACCGTTTCGCCTATAAAAGGTTTGATCTGTCGGTACAGTTGAACTATACGGTCGGAGGCAAACTGTACGACGGTCTCTATGCTTCGCTGATGCACGACGGGGCCAAGTCGGGTTCAAACCTCCATGCGGATGCTCTAACTTCGTGGACTACGCCGGGACAATCTACGGATGTTCCGCGATTTGTGGTGAACAATGCCTCCGGTTCGAACAGCCTTTCGAGCCGCTTCCTGTATGATGCGACACACGTTAAGGTGAAAAACATTACCTTATCTTATACGCTGCCGAAAGTCAGATGGTTTGCCGGCGCCAAGGTGTGGTGTTCGATAGACAATGTATATACGTGGTTTGCCGGCGACTATAAAGGTTACGACGATATCGACATATATAAGGTACACGGCTATAGCCTGTATCCGTCTACTCCTACGCCCCGGACAACCAGCATAGGGGCAAACTTAACATTCTAATTAAAAAATCAGCAGACAAATATGAAAACGAAAAATATATTATTCATCTCTTTCTTATCGCTTCTTTTTACGGCTTGTTCGGACGATTCCTTATTGCAGAATCCGGCAACGTCCTTTTCGGATGAAACAATTCTGGAAACGAAAGAAACCGCGAATACGGTTTTGATGGGCGCTTATGCGTGGACCGGAGACTACCGCTATCATACCATCGGAGAAATAGCGCTTGAGGTGATGGGTAACGACATCAAAATATCGGACGGAAACTATGGCTTTTCTACCTACAACTGGTTGATGTATGCCTATAATTACGTACAGTATCCGCGCACCGTGGACGGCTGGTGGAGCGCTTATGCGCCCTATCTCTGGGAATACGCATACAAGGCAATAGACCAGTGTAATTTGCTTATCGTCAATGCGGATAAACTTCCTGCCGGATGCGAAGACATTGTAGCGCAGGCTTACGGCATCCGCGGGTATAATTATCTGAATTTATATCACCTTTTCTGTCCGTCGTATACGTATGCGGGCGATGAAGGTCAAGGCCTGTTTCTTCGCCTGACACCCGGCAGTGCAGACGGTAATGACGTGCCCCGCTCGACGCTGGGTGAATCCCTAAAGCGAATTGTCGACGATTTTACCTACGCATACGAACACGGTACCCAGACGAGCAATTATTTTATAAACAAGACGAATGCCGCCCTACTGCTGGCGCGTACATACCTGGATATGGGCGATTATGCCAATGCGCAGAAATATGCGGAAATTGTGTGTCCGGAATTTAACGGCGAGAATCTTATGAGCAGGGAAGAATATCAGTCCGGCTTTAATACGGCGAACACGGAATGGTTGTGGGCGTTCAATTTCATATCCGAAACATCGAATATCTACGCCTCGATCCCTTCCTTCTATCATGCCGCCACCTTCAAGGATGAAGCCTCCGTTTTCGGAACAGAAGGATACGGTTCGAAAGTGGAATATGATTATCTCGACACCCACGCCGTGGACTGGATGACCGGTTACAGTACGGTGCGTGTTGCCCGGTCGTTTGCCGATTTATTCGGTAAAGGCGATTGCCGTGCCCTGTTCCCGTTCTATATTGATGAAAAAGACGGGTTGTTTACGTCTAAATATTCCTCGAAAGGTTCGCTGGGGATAGCCGACTATCCCATGTGCCGCATGGCGGAAGCCTATCTGATTGAGGCCGAATGTCTGGCACGCAAAAACGACCCCAAAGCGCTGAATGTATTGAATGCGCTGCAAGCTAAACGGGGCGGCACACTTTCAACCGAAGTCTCCGTAGATGAAGTATGGAAAGAAAGAAGGCGGGAGTTATACGGAGAAGGATTTGCCCTGCCGGACATAAAACGTTTGCAGAAACCGCTGGAGAGGGTAGGAGACGAACACTGGTCGGAGGTGAAATCCCTGCCGGCCAACAGCCCGCGCATGATGTTCCCCATTCCTGCCGATGAGCTGGATTACAACAAAAGTACTTCCGCTGCCGATCAGAACGAATATTGGAGATAAAAGCAATTTTTATTCGTATGAAAAAATATCTTGGTATTATTCTTGCCTGTACCTTTCTCGTGAGTTGCTCCCAGAGGGCAACCCACGAGGAAAACAATCTTGCACTGGAGTTTAGAGGACGCACAATTGATTTGTCTCCTTATCTGGAAGAATTTCCATACACCCAGTTCTCCGTCAGTAAAGATGGGGAAAAACTGTTTTTCTTTAAGACAGCCAATGAAAACAAACTTCAGTGGATACCTGTTGAAAAAGGAGCCGACCTGAAAAAGGCGCAGGACGTAGTCGACCTTAATTTCTCGACACGTAATTGCTGGTCTCCGCGATACAACGAAAAAGACAGTCTTGTGTATTGGATTGGCGACGAAAAAAACGATGAGATTATCAATATCTATCGAACCAAACCGGGGAGCAATGTCACGGAAAAGCTGACGGATGTACCGTATATCTATGCCTGGGGATTCAATCCGGGGAAAACGAAAATAGCCTATGTAGCCCGTCTGGGACAAAACGAACAAAGGCTGGACGAGCTTCGCATCCTGGATCTCCATACGCTGGAAGATGTACTGGTTTGCCGGGATACACCCGACTACCGGTTTACCTGGGGAAATATAGGCTGGCAACCCGGAGAAAAAGGATTGACGCTTTTGGCGCTTAAAGGTATTGACCGCACATATACTAATGTAGCATACGTCGATTTGGAAACGAAGAAAATAGAACTTCTTACCGATAGCCTGAAAAAAGCCAGCCTGAGCGGCTGTAAAGTGATGGAAGAATGGCTGTCGGAAGACGAATATTTCTTTTTCTCCGACCAGGACGGATATACTAATTTGTACAGTTTCAACCTGCCCGCTAAAACCGTGCAGCAGGTGACACATTATACGACGGACATCGACGACGCATGTTATGTGACGGTAAACAACCGCAAGTATCTTTTGGCTTCACAGAGCAATCCCATAGAGACCAAACTGGTTCTTATCGATCCCGAAACAAAGGAAGTCCTGCACCGGCAAACGTCAGCATTGGGGCTGCAGATTGGGACTTCCAACGGAAACCGGGTTACGTTGATTGCCGGAGCCACCAACGTACTGTTCCAGCTTATTGATGCCACAGTAAGTATCGATACAATTGCCACGGAAGTCGTACTGGATATTCCTGCCGATTTGAAAAAGAAACTAATACATTCATCCGTCGAACGCCTGGAAATACCTGCGTTTGATATCGACCCGCTTACCGGCAAGCAGCGCCTTTTGCATGCCTATCTGTTCAAGCCTGAAAATCCGCTGCCGGAAGGAAACGAACTGGTTCTGATCGAATCCTTTTATGGCGGCGCCAACCGGTATAACGACGAATATCAAATCCTGAGCCAGGCAGGTATTTATGTGTTGAGTCCCTCTCCGCGCGGCTCGGATGGATTTGGGAGAGATTTTGCCGCTCTGAACGACAAAGACTTGGGAGGGAACGAAATCATTGATATCATCTATTCAGCCCGATATATCTCGGAAAAGCTGCATATCCCGGCCGAGCGTATCGGTGTATTCGGCATGAGCCATGGCGGATACGCTACCATGAGGCTTATGACCTTCCCCGGCGAAGTCAACGGCAATAAAGCCGCTTTCCCCTTTGGTTTCGGTATCGAAACAGCCGGATTCTGTGATATTATCTGGCAGCATACACATTCTAATATTCCAGACTGGACTGCCCTGGAAGCCGGCGATCCCGCCACAGACTCCCTGAAGCTGGCCGACCGTTCGCCCATTACACATGCCGATAAGATTACAGGTCCGTTGCTCCTCATTCATGGCGACCACGACAATCGGGTAGACATCGGAGGTTCCCGTTTCATGGCGGAAAAACTGGAAGAGCTGGGTAAACCCTATCGATACGTGGAGTTCCCCGGATTGGGACATGGGATCAAAGGGACGGATAATAACAAAAAATATTATTCCGAATGTTTTGAATTTATCAACACCATGGTTCTGAAATAAAGCCGTTTCCATAGCCTCTGTTCCAATAGGAGATATGCCGTTTGAAGATGTTAAAATGCGGCGTATCTCCTATTTTTTCATAAAAATGTTTTGGAGGTTTAAGTGAATAATCTATCTTTGCACTCGCGTTTAAGAAAAACCCCCTTATAACGCTGAAAAAGAGCAGGAGGCAGGAACATTTGACATATTGGCCCATTCGTCTATCGGTTAGGACGCAAGATTTTCATTCTTGAAAGAGGGGTTCGATTCCCCTATGGGCTACAAATTAATTAAAAAGATAGCTTAAAATGGCAAATCACAAATCAGCGCTTAAAAGAATCAGACAGTCGAATGCAAGGCGGCTGCATAATCGTTATTATGCAAAAACAGCAAGAAACGCTGTGAGAACTCTGCGTGCTACTGAAGATAAGAATGAAGCACGGGCTTTGTATCCGAAGGTATCTTCTTTATTGGACAAGCTGGCAAAGAGAAACATTATTCACAAGAATAAAGCAGCTAATTTAAAATCCAAATTAGCGAAGTATATCAATGCGCTTGCGTAAGTAAATACATTTCGACGCTCCCGGCAAAACATTGCACCGGGCTTTTTATTTTACTCAAATAAAAAGTCCGGTGTTTTTTTGTGCCATGACTTTACCCGCTCTCCTTCCGTAGGCGAACCGGACGCATCCCAAGAAAGCGCAAGCCTCTATTGTGTTATATGGAAAATTTCTAACTTTGCGCAAAATACATTAAAAAGTAATATGTGTAAGATTAAGCAAGCCCTCAACATTTGTAATTTATGGAAACAGTATTAAGTGGTATCAGGCCGACAGGCAATTTGCATTTAGGAAATTATTTTGGTGCGGTGCAGAGTTTTGTGAAATTGCAGGACGAGTACAAATGCTTCTTTTTTATTGCAGACTGGCATTCGCTTACCACACATCCGTGTCCGGATAACATCCGTCAAAGCGTTAAAACAATCCTGGCGGAATACCTGGCTTGCGGTATCGACCCTGAAAAGGCCACAATCTACGTGCAGAGTGACGTGAGGGAAGTGGTGGAACTCTACCTCTATTTGAATATGAACGCCTACCTGGGCGAGCTGGAACGGGTTACTTCGTTTAAGGAAAAAGTGCGCAAACAGCCCAATAACATCAACGCCGGACTCCTGACGTATCCGTCTTTGATGGCGGCAGACATCCTTATCCATAAAGCCCATAAAGTGCCCGTCGGCAAAGATCAGGAGCAGAATATGGAAATGGCACGCAAATTTGCCCGCCGCTTCAATACCATATATGATGTGACGTATTTCCCCGAACCGGAATCTTTCCACTTTTCGGATAGGGCGCTGAAAGTGCCGGGACTGAACGGAACCGGCAAAATGGGCAAAAGCGAAGGAAACGCCATCTACCTGACAGACGACGAACAGACTATCCGGAAAAAGGTAATGAAGGCCGTAAGCGACTCCGGTCCTGCCGCCCCCAACAGCGAAAAGCCTGAAGCAATTGCCAACCTTTTCACCATGATGGAAATCGTTTCTACCCCGGATACCTATAATTACTTCAACGAAAAATACAATACCTGCGAAATTCGCTACGGCGACTTGAAAAAACAATTGGCAGAAGATATCAATGCCTTCTGCGCCCCCATCCGGGAACGGATACTGGAGATAGCGGCCGACGACGCCTATCTGCAAAAAGTAGCCCGCCTGGGCGCACAAAAAGCTGCGGAAAGCGCTGCCCAAACCATCCGGGAAGTACGAGGGATTATCGGTTTCCGCCCTTAAACAGCAAAGCATGGAACCGCAAAGCAGCACATTGTCCATCATCATTCCCGTATATAACGAAGAAGCAACTTTGGAGCGCCTTCTGGAAAAAGTGATCCGGGTGGAACTGATAAACGGGATGGGCAAAGAAATCATTATTATCAACGATGCTTCAACAGACCGGAGCGAAGAGATCATTCGGGATGCGGTAGCCCGGCATCCGGATGTGCTTCTCAAGTATGCCCGGCACGACGTCAATGCGGGAAAGGGCAGCGCTATCCGGACAGGAATTCAATACGTAACGGGCGACTACGTGGTTATCCAGGATGCAGACCTTGAATACGACCCTCAAGACTTCAACCTGATGCTTACCTATTTGATAAGCCGGGAGAAAAAAGTGGTGTACGGCTCGCGTTTCCTCGAACGGGAAAACAAACATTCCTACCGGAGGTTCTATATCGGAGGACGGCTGGTTTCTCTCTGTGCAAACCTGCTGTACGGCCAGCGCCTGACCGACGAACCGACCTGCTACAAAATGTTCGAGACCGACCTGCTGAAGTCCATCCCCCTGCAATGTACCGGCTTTGAGTTCTGTCCCGAAGTAACGGCCAAAGTGGCGAAGCGGGGCTATAAAATCGTGGAACTGCCCATCCGCTATTATCCGCGCAGCATTCGCGAAGGGAAGAAAATAAAATGGTACGACGGCATCGAAGCCCTCTGGGTTTTGCTCAAATATAAACTGGTAAACTGAACCTTATGAAAAAAAAGAAAAACACCCCTCCCCGGCAGGAAAAGCCCTCCCCGGCAAACCGGTTCCTCCGGATCCTGAAGAACCTGTTTTTTGCCTTTCTCGCCGGCTTTCTCCTCCTGAAAGCTATGGAAAGCAACGATGGATATAAATGGGCCTACACGATGCTGACAGGCAATATGAAAACCATCCGCGCCAATCCCAACCTCTCCATATGGGAAAAAAATGAAATGAAACTGGGCGTCGACTTTGCGTATGTCCGGTTTCTGAAGGAATCAACGCCCGAAAATGCGGTAATCCTCTATCCTGCTTACGAGGATTTCTACCCCAAGGATAAACAAACCCCCTTCAAGCAGGAAGTTTATAATAAAATCTGGGCTTTGCGCTTCCTCTATCCGCGCATTCTGGTGCTGCCCTCCGAATTGGAAACCAGCCGCTATGCGCCGGATATTACCCACGTGGCCATTGTGAACGGCCGGGGCTATGAACGGCTGAACTATACGGTCGAAAACATGCAGGAGTTTGGCGTCCTGCCCGTAAAACAATAAAAACAACCAACTATGCTGTCTATCGGTATCTTCTTAACCTTCATTCTGGGTCTTGCGTTTGTCCATTGCCTGTCGGGAAAGTTCACGCTAACGGAAAAAATCGGACTCTCGTTCCCCTTGGGAATGGCGCTCCAGGTCTTCCTGATGCTGTTCATAGACCAGGCCGGGATACCCCTCAAGCCGGTCGCTCTGCTCATCGGAGAGGCCCTGCTGCTGGCCACTTTCTGCTCCTTCCTGTATGTTTACCGCAAAAACCTGCTGAAGGAGATTCCGCGGCCTTCCTTCGGGAATATCAACCTGATATGGCTGCTTTTTATTGTCGCCATAGCCTGCCTGGAATACATGAACTTTTCCAAATGCCTGTATTTCCCGCCCTCCGACAGAGACAGCCTCGCCGGATTCGAAACCATCGGCTACATCGCCGCACAGGAACATACGCTGAAGGGGCTCAGTATTTTCGACGAAGGATATATGCCCGGCATCCGCATCCCGGGCAGTTATATCTCCTATACCCCTCTGGTGCAGCTCAGCTACGCCTACGTATACGCCCTAGGAGCCGCTACGTCCAAAATCATCCCCGGCCTGATGTATCTGTTTTTCCTGCCCGCTTTCTACAGAGCCACCTCCCGTGCAGCCGGCAAGACAGCGGCGGCAGTCGCCACCTTCTTCGTCCTGCTGACGCCCGAAATGCTGGCTTTTTCCTCGCTTTCCATGACCAATGTCATCCATGCCGTTTTTGCCTCTCTCAGCGTGATTTATATGGCGCTCTGGTTTCGGGAAAGAGAGAAGAAAGACCTGCTCCTTTGCGGAGTCCTGCTGGGCGCCAATATCCTCTGCCGCACGGAGGGGATAGTCTTTACCGGCGCCGTGCTGCTGCTGCTTTTCATCGACGCTTTCCGCCGGAAAGCGTACAGGGGTTTCCTGCAAACCCTCCTTTTCGCCCTTCTCCCGCTGGCCGTATGGACGCTGTACACGAAGCTGAACGGACTCTCTACCGGAAGCATTGCCATCACTCACCCCTTCTGGGATGGGGAAAAAGCTGCTACCATCCTCACATATATATGGAATTTGTACAGCAACACTACCCTGTACGGATGGAGTTTCGCGGTATTTCTCTTCGCTTTCCTTGTCAATCTTTGGTTCCTTGTCCGGACGAAAGACAGCCTCTGCCTGCTGCTGGCCATCGGGCTGTCGTCCGTTTTCTATCTGCTCGTCATCTACCAGATCAATTATACGTGGGATTCCATAGAGAATGTCCTCTCCTATTCCGCCAAGCGATTCCTGTTCTGCTTCATTCCGATGGTCTGGTATTTCTCCCTGAGCAACCGGGCGGTGAGCGCCCTTTTCCGGAAGCTGGAGCAATTCTTACGTATAGATTAAGCTCGACAGACCGTCGGGGGAGAACACTTCATTGGCAACTTCGAGAACGTCCCCGGCGCTCACATCCTCTATCTTTTTGAAGACTTCGGAGAGGCTTTCATACCGGCCGTAATGCAGGAACTGCTTGCCTGAAGCCAGAAAAAGGCTCTCTTTATGATCGGCCGATACACCCATCTGGCCGCTTATCTGCTTCTTTGCGGCAGTCAGTTGAGACGTGGTGAGCCCGGCGCTGCACAGCCGGCTCAGCTCCCTGCGAACCAGATGGAGCGCCTTTTCAGTATGTTTGGGATCTGTTCCGAAATAGACGGAAACTAGTCCGGTATCCGTATAGGAAGTAAAATTCGATTCCACATTGTATACCAGTCCGTGCTTTTCGCGGAGCGAGAGATTCAGCCGGCTGTTCATGCCGGGGCCTCCCAGCAGATTGTTCAGCAAAAACAGAGCGGTACGCTTCCTCTCGTTCCCGTACATACCGTATGCGGGCCCGCCGATGATGATATGCGCCTGATGCGTATCCTTCCGTATACATTTGTTTTGAGGCGGAAGGACAGGAGGAGGCGTACGGCGGCCTGCAAGAGAAGGAACAGCCTCCTGCCGGACGTATTCCCCCACCAGGCGGACAATCTTTTCCGGCTTTATCCGTCCCATCGAAAAAAACACCATATTGGACGGTACATAGAAGCGGCGGGTAAACGCAAGCCCCGGTTCGGACGTAAAGCGCATCAGCGACGCCTCGTCCCCCAGGATATTATGTCCCAGAGGATGCCCGCCGAAAAGCAGATCCTCGAACTCGTCGAAAATAAGTTCCGAAGGACTATCCTTGCAGGTATTGATTTCGTCGAGGATCACCTCCACCTCCTTCTCTATCTCCTGCGGAGGGAAGCAGGAGTGGAACACGATATCCGCCAGCAGTTCCACCGCGCGAGCGAAGTGCTCGTTCATAAAGATGGAATACACAAAAGTATCCTCCTTCGCAGTATAAGCATTCAGTTCTCCGCCTACGTTTTCCATACGGTTCAGGATATACCGTGCTTTCCGTTTGGCCGTACCTTTAAACAGGAGATGTTCCACAAAGTGAGCCAGTCCGTACTCCCCCTCCTCTTCATCCCTCGCACCGGCATTGACGGCAAACCCGCAGTAAGACACCGGCGAATCCGACGGAAGATGAATCAGACGCAAGCCGTCGGGGAATGTATGTGTAAAATAGTGCATGGCCATATCGTATAGTTGTTGAGCCGGCAAAATTAGAACAAATTCATGACACACACTGCAGTCCTCTTTCCGAAAGGCAGGACACACGGCAATATGCAGCAAGCAACTCTCAACCCCTCTATGTCGGGCATTATGATTCCTCCCTTGTGCAGACCTGTACAGGGGGGGGGATTTTTTTTCGGAAACACCTCTCCCCTACCCGCTCCAACGGACTGGTGGCCATGGTGAAGCAAATGAGGATGTATGCCCTGGCCTTTAGGGCAAAGGGGGAACAGCACGATGACAGATAGCGGCAAAGCGGAACGCTTAAAAATCAAAGTGTGACGGCAGCTTTACGGATTTGGGCAAGGCGTTCGGCAAGCGTTTTATCCAAAGAAATCCGGAGCAAGGAAAAGGCCTGCATACGGAAAAAAATGCTAACTTGCCGTCGCTTTTCATAACAAACAATTTATACAGTACAGTATCATGATTTTCACCTGTTTCACTGTTCCGAAAGAACCTGACGCGGAGTTCGTCAAAGCATCCAGCGTATGCGAGGGAGTTCTACTTGTCATGCACGACCTGGCCGACATCAACACCCTGGAACATCTGCCGGAGATAGCCCGTACACTGAACCGTTTAGGATATTTGCACAAGCACAAGTACAACTGTCCCCAGGAAGCCAACGTATACGAAAAAATCCTGCAAATCCGACGCAAATTAGTCAAAACCAGTCCGAAGGCATACCTGCCGGACTTAGTTTCGACTTTAACCAACCTGGCCATCTTCTATCAGGAGGATGTACCGAACAGAGAGAAATCTATCCAATACGCCAAAGAGGCAGTTTCATATCGCTCTTCACTGGAACACCTCCCGGAGGTTCGCCGGTACATGGAGCAGGCAGAAGAAGTACTGCGCCGGTGGAATGAAAAAAAACACTAACTTGCCGCCCGTTATATAACAAACAACAGCATTGCTTAACACATCACAGTATCATGAGAAAGTTCTTTAAACATATCATTACAGTCATCACCGAGAGTGTCCTCTTTGGAATAGCCATTGCCTGGTACTATTCCGTTGAGAATAAATATGGGCCGTTGGCTCTTGGCGTTGGGGCATTGAGCGCCATCTGTACTTCCATCTACTGCATTTTCTCGAAAGACAAAGGAAAAAAAGAAGTAATAATAGAGATAACGAAGGAAGTAATAGAAGGAATAACAGAGAGGATAATAGCAGAACTGTCGAAAACAAAGCCGATGGATGAACAGCAACGCAAAGAGACGGAAGCCAACATACAGGACATCATCAAATACTATGAAACAGTAGATATCAACCATGCATCGCCCCTCTACAAACAGGCATTCGAACTGTTCACAAAAGGACAGATAGACGAAGCCCTCGCCCTGCTGGATGAAGACAAAATGGTAGCCACAGAAAAGCGCTCTGCCGACGCCCGCATCCTCAAAGCCCAACTCTTCTATCTGAAAAATGATTTCGAAAACGCCGAAACCAACTTCCTGAAAGCCGCCGACATCTTCCCTTCCTGCGAGAACAATTTTCAGGTAGCAAACTTCTATGACAAACAAAACAATTTCCAGGCTGCCGAGACTTGGTATACCCGTTGCCTGGCTCTCGCCGGAACTCCGAAAGAAAAAACAAGCATTCTAACTAATTTAGGTAATTTGCATAGCGATCTGAATGACCATACCAAAGCGGAAGAAGCCTACAAAGAAGCCTTACAGATATACCGCAAATTAGCCGACGTCAATCCACAGGCATACCGACCGGATGTAGCTACAACGCTGAATAAATTAGGCAATTTGCATCAGAATATGAATGACTATCTCAAGGCGGAAAAAGCCTACAAAGAAGCCTTACAGATACGCCGCGAATTAGCCGACATCAATCCACAGGAATACCGGCCGGATGTAGCTACAACGCTGAATGATTTAGGCGTTTTGCATCGGAATATGAAGGACTATCTCAAAGCGGAAGAAGACTACAAAGAAGCCTTACAGATACGCCGCGAATTAGCCGACGTCAATCCGCAGCTAGACCGTCCGGATGTAGCCGGAACGCTGAATAATTTAGGCGCTTTGCATGGTGAGATGAACGACTATACCAAAGCGAATGCAGACTACAGGGAAGCCTTACAGATATACCGCGAATTAGCCGACGTCAATCCACAGGCATACCGACCGGATGTAGCTACAACGCTGAATAAATTAGGCAATTTGCATCAGAATATGAATGACTA
>JAISMW010000080.1 GCA_031276545.1 Tannerellaceae bacterium | reverse complement strand
TGGTGAATTGTTGGAATGAAATAATCTACGTATTTTAGAATTATCCCTATACTTTTACATCGTATTTAAACAGGACTTTTTTTGAAGTTCTGACGACTCTTACAGGAACCGGTTTTTTTTGCTGTCCGACAATTGTATATTGTCGGACATCCCAAAAACCCATAATGGCGCAAAGATAGAAATACTTTTTAAGTAGCCTCACACATTTTTAACGCGACTATTCCGGTTTTTGTTCTCAGGGACGGAGCGGTCTGCTTTTATCCGTATGGTAATCCTCGGTGATGCAAATGACATCCCTTACGAGACTTGCCTTTTACGCAATTTCTCCAAATAGACGTTATCGTTTTGGAGAGCCGTCAAAAGTAAGAGCGGCGCGAAGCGGTATTGGAACAGTGAATAAACCGGAGACATTGAGCGTTACACTTTCGCACGCAGAAGTGGTTTGATGAAATCGGAGGCAGCCGTGCAGCCGATGGAGGGCAGCGCCGGGCTGTTTCCGTATCCTCATTTTTTGCACTATCTTTGCCCCATAATGGGACGAATCATGGCAATAGATTATGGACGTGTACGCTCCGGAGTGGCCGTTACCGACAGACTGCAGATTATCGCCGGAGGACTGGGCACGGTGCCGAGCGGCGAATTGGGCGCCTATATTTCGGAATACGTGCAGCGCGAACCGGTTGACCTCTTCGTGGTGGGTTTCCCCCGGCAGATGAACAGCGAAGACTCCGAAAACATGCCGTATGTACAGGCCTTCGTAGCCTGCCTCACACGCATCCTGCCCGGTATACCGGTGGAATACTGCGACGAACGTTTCACCTCCGTCCTGGCGCACAAAGCCATGATAGAAGGAGGACTGAAGAAAAAGAAACGCCGGAACAAAGCGCTCGCCGACGAAATCAGCGCCGTGATTATCCTGCAATCCTACCTGGAAAGCAAACGCAACAGCAGAAACAATCCTAAAATAGAAAGCAAATGATATTACCCGTTTATCTGTACGGTCATCCGGTACTGAGGGAAAAAGCAAAAGAAGTGCCGGAAGACTGTCCCAGACTGAAGGAACTGGTGGCCAATATGTTCGAAACCATGTACCATGCCGAAGGCGTAGGGCTGGCCGCCCCCCAGATAGGGCAGTCGTTGCGGCTGATCGTACTCGACGGCGAGCCGCTGGCCGACGACTATGAAGAATGCAAGGGTTTCAAACGGACTATGGTGAACCCCGTGATAGAGGAGTTCAGCGACGAGGAAACCGTCCGCGAAGAAGGATGCCTCAGCCTGCCGGGAATCCACGAAAAGGTGCCGCGAGCCGCACGCATCCGCATCCGCTATGAAGACGAGAACAGGACGGTGCACCGCGAAACCGTCGAAGGCTTTGCTGCACGCATCGTGCAGCACGAATACGAACACCTGGACGGCGCAGTCTTTATAGACCATATTTCCGCCATCCGCCGGCAACTGAACCGGGGAAAACTGAACATCATCCTCAAAGGCATGGCCGACTGTCCCTACAAAACCAAATCGGCCGGAAAATAACCGTATATTTTACATCAAATCATCCAAAACAATGACTGAACTGAACGAAAACATCCGAACGCTACGCGAAAAAAAGGCCGTAGCCGAAATGGGAGGCGGCGAAGCCGCCATAGAAAAACAGGTGGCAATGGGCAAACTCACCGCCCGCGAACGAATCATGGCGCTGCTGGACGCAGACTCCTTCCACGAATACGACATGTTTGTGAAGCACGACGGCCGCGACTTCGGCATGGACAAGAAAGACTTTCCCGGCGACGGGGTGGTGACCGGCACCGGCACCATCTTCGGAGCCCCGGTCTGCATCTATGCGCAAGACTTCACCGTGGCCGGCGGCTCGCTGGGGCTGCAGCACGCCCGCAAAATCACCAAGATCATGGATCATGCGCTGAAAATGCGCTGCCCCATCATAGGGATAAACGACTCCGGAGGCGCGCGCATCCAGGAAGGCGTCCAGGCGCTGGCGGGATACGGGGAAATATTCTACCGCAACACCATCGCCTCCGGCGTGATACCGCAAATATCGCTCATCCTGGGTCCCTGTGCCGGAGGCGCCGTCTATTCGCCGGCGCTGACCGACTTCGTGTTTGTAGTGGAAAACATCTCGAAAATGTTCATCACCGGTCCCAACGTCATCAAAACCGTACTGGGCGAAGACATCTCGATGGAAGACCTGGGAGGCGCCCGCGTGCACGCCGAAACCACCGGCAACGCCCACTTCTATGCCGGGAGCGAACGGGAATGTTTCCAACAGATTAAGCGCCTCATCAGTTTCCTCCCCGCCAACAATACGGAACGCGCCAAACCCTGGGAGCCGTCGGAACCCGCGGCCGGCGATATCGGGAACATCGTCCCCCCGGATCCCCGCCAGCCCTACGACGTGCGCGACGTGATACACGGCATCGTCGACGGAGAAGCCGGCTTCCTGGAAGTACAGGAACTCTGGGCGGCCAATATCGTGACAGGCTTCGGACGCATGGGCGGCCGGACAGTAGGCTTCGTGGCCAACCAGCCCATGGTGCTGGCCGGCGTGCTGGACTGCGACAGCTCGGACAAGGCAGCCCGCTTTATCCGCTTCTGCGACGCCTTCAACATCCCCATCATTACGCTGGAAGACATGCCCGGCTACCTGCCGGGAGTCGACCAGGAACATGCAGGCGTAATTCGCCACGGTGCCAAGGTGCTGTACGCCTATTCCGAAGCGACGGTTCCGAAGATTACCGTCATCCTGCGCAAAGCCTACGGCGGCGGTTACATCGCCATGAACTCGCGCCACCTGGGCGCCGACTTTATGTTTGCCTGGCCAAGCGCCGAAATTGCCGTGATGGGACCCGAAGGGGCTGCCAACATCATCTTCCGCAAGGAAATCATGGAAGCGGAGGATGAAGACGCCATGCGGCAGGAAAAAGTGAAGGAATACATCGAGAAATTCGCCAATCCCTTCGTAGCCGCCTCCAAAGGCTTCATCGACTCGGTGATAGAGCCGAAAGAAACGCGCGCCCTCCTCCTCCACGCGCTGGAAGTATCCGTGCGGAAAGAAGAATTCAGGCCGGCCAAGAAGCACGGACTCCCGCCGTTTTGAGTGATCTCCCCCACCCTATTCACCGTAAAACAAACCGACATGGAAAAAGAACAGCTCCCGTACGCAGACTTCGTCGTCACAGCACGCAAATACAAAACGCTGCTGACCGCCAAATACATCAACCGCCCGCTATGGCAGAAGCGTCCTCCGGGCGACGTCTCCTCAGCCCTACCCGGCACCGTCACCCGGATAGCCGTAGCATCCGGTCAGGAAATCGCCGAAGGCGACTTGCTGGTGATCCTGGAAGCAATGAAAATGCTGAACCGCATCGTATCGCCCGTAGCCGGCACCGTCCGCGAAATATGCGTGAAGGAAGGCGACAAAATCGGCAAACACCATTTGATGGTAAGGATAGAGACGAAGTGACCCCACCGCCCGCCCGGTTCGGGAGAAGAGGGGCGCTTTCTCTGCGGATCTATTCATTCAGGTCTAAGTAGGCAAACTGGAGGTCTTCGTGTTCGAGGCTCATCAGGATGCGGTTGTTGTCCGGGTCGTACACAAAGCCGGTGATTTCATGCCCCGTTTCCAGCGTTTCCATATAATTCCCTTCCAGATCGAAGACATGGAAGCGGGTGGGATATATCGAATGTTGTCCGTCGGCTGCATACTGATCGCCTCCGAGGTAAAGTACGAAGATCCGGTCTCCCGCGAAAGCGGGCTGGCCGTAGTAGGCCACTCGGTTCGACCGTACCTCGCGGTCGCTCCACCGGGGGCCGTAGATATTGTACTTCAATTCCCCGTCGAGGGTGCAGACGGTGAGCAAATCATGAGGCTTCCACATACAGGCCGTGCTCCACGGAAACGGCAAAGGCGACGCGTCTGGGCTGTGCGTGTCCGTCGGCAGGGATGCGCGCGTACTTCATGGGCGTAATTTCGCCCGTCAGCATATTCCATTTCCCCACGTACTGGTCGGCTCTTGATTTCCCGGAGCGTTCCACCATCAAACCGATGCAGAGCGTGTCACGGATGTAGCGGTATGTATCGGGGAAGAAGCCGTCGTGCATCACGTTTATCGCTGCTTTCTTTTCCGGCATATAATCTTCGGCGGCCAGGACGCTGTCCAGGTGGTAGGCGAAGACTTCCTGCTTGCCATTGTCGGTGACATAGAACCGGCGGCCGGCTTCGTCCGTGGCAATATGCCCGATATTGGCGATTTCGCCGGGACCCTGTCCGCGCGGGATGACGTTGCCCACCGGGCGGAAGGTATTTTTGTCGAATACGTAGACCAGTTTGTCCGGCGATCGCCAGTCTCTTATCAGCAGATACTCATTCATCAGGCAGAGTACGTTCAGATTGCTGATGTAGGTGTCTCCCATGGGGATTTCCCTGATTTTGTCGCGCACGTCGACGATATGACTGTGTCCGGCCAGATGCTTTTCCTTCGGGTCGTTCGCGCAACTGCCGCAAAGGAGGAGCAGCAACAGATAGCATACGGGGGTATTCCTGTTCATTGTTTTACGATTTAAATGAGACGAATCAAAATAGCTGTCGCACATTTTGCGCGACAGCTAAAACCTTCGATCTCGTAGTAAGATACAATTAATTAACTACCATGTAGATGGTGCTTCTTTTGCCGGCCAAGAACCGTTGCAATAACAACCTCCACATTCGGTTGTGCAACCGTTGGGACAATCATCACTCGCCCATGCTTCCAAATTCGACATTAGCAAATCCGACAAGACGGCTTCACTCTTACTGTTTTGGCTAACATTCCAGCCTACTACTCCGGCGACCATTACGAGCGTAACGATACAGCCTAACAAAATTTTTTTGTTCATAATCTTGATATTAAAATTATTAATAGAGTTTATGTAAATTAGATATGATAGCGCCAAGGATTAATTTTAATTCTAAAATTATGCAGTGCCGCACAAATCACAAAGATACGTTTGACAAAGTTGTTGGCTCTGAGCCTGCACTCATCTTTGACAATTCTCAAGTGTTTGTCTCTTCCAATGGCATGTTCTACTCTTATTCTAAAAGAAGCGATTTGTTTGTTACGGTCTTTCTCTTCCTGCGTAAGGCATCTTC
>JAISMW010000066.1 GCA_031276545.1 Tannerellaceae bacterium | reverse complement strand
CTTGATTCGTCCGGAAATGTTGCACTGAAATTCAATAGATTCATATCAATAGCCATCTTTATTATAGCCACCAAAGTTAGTAATTTCTTGTTAGGTATGCAATACGATATTCATTAAATTTTATTTTACTGCCAGTGACTATATGCACCGGGTCTAAAAGTTTTATTTTGCCTCCAGTGACTATATGCACCGGGAGTAAAAATTCTTTTTTGCCTCCAGTGACTATATGCACCGGGTCTAATTTTTTTATTTTGCCCCCAGTGCCTATATGCACCGGGAGTAAAAATTCTTTTTTGCCTCCGGCGCATATATGAACTGGGGATACATGCAACGCGCCTCCTTCTCTGAGGAGCCGAAGCCATGGTAACGCTTACTTCTTAGGTCGAACTCACGTTATTTATCACATTCACCGCAAGAATATGGCGGCGGGAAGACCGTTTGAATAAAATAATCCGTTACTTTTGAGGGCAAAAAATAAATACGCTACAACCATGAAGTTTGTCTACGAAAACCCCAAAGTGAAAAGCAAGCTGATTCTATGTGATACGCTTGAGAAAGATGTAGAATTGCTGCGCGACAAAACCCTTTACAAATTCATCTGGATTACGGAGGGAGAGGTGGAACTGATTATCAATCATGAACACCGGACATTCCATGCCGGCGAGATTGTGTCACTCTCGTACCTGCATCACCTGAAGCTGGGCGCCGTCAACGGACAGTACCGCACTATGCTGTTCAACAACCGCTTCTACCACATCATCGACCACGATAGCGAGGTGTTCTGCAACGGACTGCTCTTTAACGGTTCGCTGAATGTGATCAGTTTCCACGTCGGCGAGGAGGATGCCTTCAAACTCAACCGCCTGACGGATGTCTTCCTCGAAGAGCTTGCCATACAGGATTCGATGCAGGACGAGATGCTCCGCATCATCCTCAAGCGAACGATCATCCTTTGCTGCCGTCTGGCACGCAACAAGCACGGCGTGCTTCCGCAGCGCTGCGTGCGTTTCGAAATCATGCGCAAGTTCTACGCCTTGGTGGACGAGCATTTCAGGGAAAAGAAACAGGTGCAGGATTATGCCGATATGCTCCACAAGTCGCCCAAAACCCTGGCGAATATCCTTTCCTATTATCATCAGCCGTCGGCCATTAAGGTGATCCACAACCGCATCGTGGCCGAAGCGGAACGGCTGCTGTATTATACCACCAAGTCGTCGAAGGAGATAGCCCTTATGCTGGGTTTTGAAGATCACGCCTCGTTCAGCCGTTTCTTTAAAAATATGACCAACATTACGGCTACCGAATACCGGCAGCAGTCGCGTCTGGTGAAGCGCGAGCGCGCATAGCGGACAATTTTCGGGAGAGGAAACTTCCAAAAACCCGAAACCGGGCGTTGCGATTCGTCGCAAGCCTTGAGTTTCGGGTTTTTGGAAGTTTTTTTGTGTCGAACCGGTTTGAGGTGAAGAATGACAGGCTGATCCGGGTCCTGAATTCATTCGAGGTAAAAATGACACGTTGACCGGAACTCTCAACCGGAAACAGCGTGCAGCGTGCGCTGTTTTACCGGTGGAGGAAATAGTTTTTGAAGCCGGCAAAGTCTTTGCCCAGGGGGATGCTTTGCTTTTCGCCTTCCATGAAAGCCTTGAGCCTGGCGGGGATTTCGATGTCGGTTCCCAGTATACGGTCTACCGTGTCCTTGAATTTGGCGGGATGGGCGGTTTCGAGGAAGAGGCCGGTCTCGCCTTCTGCGAGCGCATCGTCTATCAGCGCCTGATAGCCGCAGGCTCCGTGCGGGTCAAGGATATAGCCGTACTGCCGGTACACGCGGAGCATGGTGGCGGCAATCTCCCGGTCGGTATAGCGATAGCCTGCGATACGCTTCCGGATGGCGGCGTAGGGGTCGGGGTAGATGCTGAACAAATCGAGGATGCGGGCAAAGTTGCTGGGGTTGCCCACGTCCATGGCGTTGGCCAGTGTGGAGACGGAGGGGCGCGGCGTGTAGACGCCCGTCTTCAGGTAATCGAGGAATACGTCGTTGCGGTTGTTGGCCGCAATGAAGCGTTTGACGGGCAGCCCCATCCAGTGGGCGAAAAGCCCGGCGGTAAGGTTGCCCAGGTTGCCGCTGGGCACGCTTATGACCAGTCCGTCGGCTTTCCCTATCCTGTCGAGCTGTGCATACGCGTGGAAATAATAGAACGACTGGGGGAGGAAGCGTGCGATATTGATGGAGTTGGCGGAGGTCAGCTTTGAATGTTCGTTCATCTCTTCGTCCATAAAGGCGGCTTTGACGAGCGCCTGGCAGTCGTCGAAGGTGCCGTCTATCTCCAGGGCTGTGATATTCTGCCCCAGGGTGGTGAACTGACATTCCTGGATGGGGCTTACTTTTCCTTTGGGATAAAGCACATACACCCGGATGCCTTCCACGCCCAGGAAACCGTTTGCCACGGCGCTTCCCGTATCGCCGGAGGTGGCCACCAGCACGTTGACGTCCCGGACGCCTTCCCTGTCGATGAAATAGGCCAACAGGCGCGCCATGAAGCGGGCGCCCACGTCCTTGAAGGCCAGGGTGGGGCCGTGGAAGAGTTCGAGGCTGTAGATACGGTCGTGCAGGTGGACGGCGGGCGTATCGAAGGGAAGCGTGTCGGCAATGATTTGTTCGAGCGTGTCGCCGTTTACATCGTCGCCGAACAGGGCGCCGGCTACCACGCAGGCTATTTCCCGGAAACTCATCTCTTTCATCTCTCCGATGACAAAGTCCTTCAGAAGGTCTATGTTTTCCGGCATATACAAGCCCTTATCTCCTGCAAGTCCTTTGATGACGGCTCTTTTCAGCGAGGCCAAAGGCGCCTCTTTGTTTGTACTGTAATACTTCATAGCTTATGTTTCGTTGTTTAGAATCCTGTTTATACGTCCGGCTGAACAGTCCCGGCTATCAGTTCTTTGATGAACTGATTTTCTTTCAACAGGACAAATTTACCGTTTTTTACGGAGAACTCGTCATACCGGCTGACGGAATCCGGCTTTTGTCCCGGTTTGCAGATCAGGAAGGGGACGGGTGTGGCGGTATGTGTACGCAGGGCGCAGGGCGTGGGATGGTCGGGCAGGATGCCGACGGCAACCGGCTCGTTCCAGGTCGACAGGGCTTCGCAGAGGGGGCGTACCACGCGGTGGTCGAGGTATTCGACGGTGCGCACCTTCAGCGCCACATTCCCTTCGTGCCCCGCTTCGTCGCTGGCTTCGATGTGCAGATAGACGAAGTCGTTTGTCTTCAGCGCTTCCAGGGCGGCTTTTGTCTTGCCTTCGTAGTTGGTGTCGTACAGTCCGGTTGCACCTTCTACGGGGATGACTTCCAGCCCGGCGTATACGCCGATTCCCCGGATGAGATCGACTGCCGATATAACGGCTCCCTTCCGGATGCCGTACATTTCCTGCAGGGTTTGCATGGCCGGACGGTAGCCGGGCGACCATGGCCAGATGCTGTTGGCGGGGTCTTTCCCTTCGGCCGTCCGTTTCCGGTTGAGCGGATGGTCTTTCAGCAGTTCCTGCGACCGGAGGATAAGCCGGTTCAGCAGGGCGGCCGTTTCCGAAGCCTCCCCGACCTGCGGTTTGACCAGGAGCGGGCGGAAAGCCTTTAGGGGGACATCGTGCGGCGGCGTGCAGTCTATTCGCCTGTCGCCTCCGCCGATCACCAGCAGATGACGGTAGGATATGCCGGTGTGGAAGCGTACCTGCTCCGATCCCAGCGTAGCGTTGAGGTAATGCACCAGTTCGGCGGCTTCTTCCGTAGGGATATGTCCCGACGAATGATTTTTGATGACGTCGCCGTCTATGCTGATCAGGTTGCAGCGCAGGGCCAGTTCGCCCGGCTGCAGGGCAACGCCCATGCTGGCGGCTTCCAGTACGCCCCGTCCCTGGTATACACGGGGCAGGTCGTAGCCCAGGATGGCGAGGTTGGCCACTTCGCTTCCCGGATGAAACCCGCGGGGCACCGTGTCCAGGCGTCCGGTCACTCCCTTTTCCGCCAGTAAATCCATATAGGGAGTGTGGGCGTACTGCAGCGGTGTTTTTCCTCCCAGGGCGGGTATCGGCTCATCGGCCATGCCGTCGCCCAGAATGATGATACTTTTCATTTTGTCTGCTATTGATCAACGTATGTTGGCGATGGAAATAATGTCGGCGAACACGCCGGCGGCCGTTACGTCGTCGCCGGCGCCGTAGCCTTTAATAATCATGGGATAATCGTTGTACCGTTCGGTAGAAATCATGATGATGTTGTTGCTTCCTTCCAGCTCGTAAAAGGGATGGAGCCTGTCCACTTCCTGGAGTCCTACCTCGCAGTGTCCCTTTTCCATCCGGGCTACCAGACGGATGCGCTTCTTTTCGGCTTCCACCCTTTTGCGCATGGCTTCAAATTCGGCGTCCAGTTCGTTTATCTGCCGCCAGAAATCATCGAGCGATCCTTCGAAATACTTTTCGGGGATGAAGAGGTTTATCTTCACATCTTCCTGCTCGACCTTATAGCCGGCTTCGCGGGCGAGGATGACCAGTTTCCGGATCACATCCTTACCGCTCAGGTCGATGCGCGGGTCCGGCTCGGCATAGTGCGCGTCTTTCGCCATCCGGATAGCCCGGCTGAAGGGGATGTCGGCGCTCAGCGTATTGAAGATAAAGTTGAGGCTGCCGGAAAGCACCGCTTCCAGGCGCAGGATATGGTCGCCACTGTTTATCAGGTCGTTCATTGTATTGATAATCGGGAGGCCGGCGCCCACGTTGGTTTCAAAGAGGTATTTGATGTCCCGCTGGCGGGCGGTTTCCTTCAGCTTCACATAATTGGCGTACAGGGAGGAAGCGGCCACCTTATTGGCGGCGACCACCGAGATGCTGTTTTTCAGCAGCTCTTCATAAATACCGGCCACCTCCGGACTGGCCGTACAGTCTACAAAGACGGAGTTGAAGATGTTCATCTTCAATATCTCTTCGCATAAATGGCGGGGAGAGCCGGGTTCTCCCTTTTCCTTCAGTTCCGGGATACAGGTATCCAGGTTCAGCCCTTCGCGGCAGAGAAGCAGCTTTTTCGAGTTGGCGATTCCCACGACCCGCAGTTTGAGGCTGTTCTGCTCCATCAGCGTCGACTGCTGGACACGGATTTGTTCCAGCAGTTTGCCTCCTACCGTTCCCACTCCCACGATAAAGAGGTTCAGCACCTTGTATTCCGAGAGAAAGAACGAATCATGTATTGAGTTGAGCGCCTTGCGCAGGTATCTCAGGTTGATCACGAAAGAGATGTTCGTCTCCGAAGCCCCCTGGGCGCAGGCAATCACGCTGATACCGGCACGTCCCAGCGTACCGAACAGTTTGCCGGCGATACCGGGCGTGCGTTTCATGTTCTCGCCCACGATAGCCACGGTGGCCAGTTCCTTTTCTGCCGTTATTTCGCTGATTTCTCCCTGCGCACGTTCCATCGCAAATTCTTCGTTCAGGACTTTGACCGACAAATCCGCGTCGGCATTGCGTACGGCAAACGTCGTATTGTTCTCGGAGCTGGCCTGGGATACCATGAAGACGCTTATCCCGCTTTTCGCCAGTGTTTTGAAGATGCGGTAATTGATGCCAATCACACCCACCATGCCCAGTCCCTGTACGGTGATAAGGCAGGTATCGTTGATGGAGGAGATACCCTTAATCATCGACTTGCCGGAATCGGGAGTCCGTTCTTTCGATATATAGGTACCCGGTGCATCGGGATTGAAGGTGTTCCGGATGCGGATAGGTATATTCTTATGGTAGACCGGATATATGGTAGGCGGATAAATCACCTTGGCTCCGAAGTTGCACAACTCCATAGCCTCGGTAAAAGTTAAACGGTCAATCACATAGGCCGAACTGATCACGCGGGGGTCGGCCGTCATAAAACCGTCCACATCCGTCCATATCTCCAGCACGGAAGCATCGAGCGCCGTGGCCAGGATAGCCGCCGTATAATCCGAACCGCCCCGGCCCAGGTTGGTTACTTCGCCGTTTTGCCGGCTGGAAGAAATAAAACCGGGAATCACGGACACGCGGGGTAGCGGCGTGAATGTCTGCCGTATCAACTGATTCGTCTGTTCGAAATCGACGATGTGCTTGTCGAACTGCTTGACGGTCTTGATAAATTTGCGGGCATCGAACAGACAGGCGTCCCGGATGACATTCGAGAGGATAAGGGAGGAAATGCGTTCGCCGTAACTCACAATCGTATCCGAGGTTTTGGCCGAAAGGTCGTTGATGAGGAACACCCCCCTCAATATGTTGGACAGTTCGTCGAGCAGACTCATCACCTCTTTCCTCACCTCCGCCTGCAGGGAGGGCTGCGGGATGACCCCTTCCATGATTTCCAGATGGCGGGTCACAATGCCGGACAGTTCCGTCTCGTAGGCTATATCTCCTTTGGAAGCCAGCGCGGAGGTCGCAATCAACTTATCGGTTATACCTCCCAGAGCCGAGACAATCACTACGACAGGCCCGTCGACAGCCTCTACAATTTTTTTTACGTTTAAAATACTCCCTACGGAACCTACGGACGTTCCGCCGAACTTTAATACTTTCATCGTATATGTTTTATGTATTTGTGAAAAAGAAAATATCCGAAAAGAAAGGTGGCAACGCAAGACGTGGCCATTGCTATTGCCCGATAGATGTTCCGCCCCCCCAGGGGGTGAGCATGGACATGGTTAAAGCCCATGTATAATATGCAAACGCTGCATGAATCATAATGAATAATTTGTGTTTATAATGTAAGCGCAATATTACGCATTATTTTTTATACCGGCGTTATGAAACAGGAAAATGAAAGTAAAACGGCTCTATAATGTTTAGCGTGGGTAATCAAATTTGAGTTTGGCTGTAAGGAAGTATATCATGTTGATATAGTTGCTTACGTTCCGGTATCCTCCGGTTCTTCTTTTAGCCGGTTGTATTTTACTGTTGATACCTTCCGGTAGCCCGTTTGTTATATGTTTGTCAAAGTAGGCAACCATGCCACTCCAGTGAGATTTAATCATGGATACAAACTTTCTATACGGTTCAATCTTTGCTTCGATTGCCATATCACACCAAAACCATAAATAGTCAGTCCTTATTAAGCAATCATTTCATTGAATATCAATAAAATAGTTGTAAAAAAGTTTGGTATTTTTCAGCCGCTTATTGTAACTTTGTCGCATAAAAACCGGAAAATTATGTTAGGAACCTCAGTTCGGGATAAAATTCAATAATTCAAGTCTATAACAGATTCAGGGGATGAGTCAAAAGCGGATTCCGACAGCCTGATTCAGGCCACCGTTATGATTTTCTCTCATGTTTTG
>JAISMW010000020.1 GCA_031276545.1 Tannerellaceae bacterium | reverse complement strand
TTGAAATATGATTTTCGTATGCTTGAAAATTACTTTTGGGGAGAAGTTGGCGTTCAAATCAATGCTTTCATGTCGGGAACGACCTGGAATCTGAAGAAAATGATGCAAAAACTCAAAGAAGAGTTTTTGCGGATTATTTTTCGTCTGTTTTTTCCACAAGATTTTTGCTGTGCTGCAGCTCGAAAAAGGAGTTAATAAGGACTGACTATGTAACAGAAAACGTATTCTTACTTAATCGCTGCTCGTTGCTTACCGTTCGTTATTTACGGTTCACGAACCGTTATTCGTTATTCACTGTTCACTATTCACTAAAATAACGCGCTTTTTGATGGCTTTCCGGTTAATAAGCGTATTTTTGTGACACAATTAAATTTATTCACAAAAAAAATCTGATGTCATGAAGAAAGGATTCATATTTTCATTGCTCTTGCTGAGTGCGGGCGCCTTTTCCCAGTCGGCGCCCGACTGGGAAAATCCCGAAGTGTTTGCCATTAATAAGGAAGCTACGCGGGCTACTTCTATCCCTTATCCTTCCGCCGAGCTTGCCCTGGCGGACGATTACTCTGCTTCGCCTTATTATCAATCTCTGAACGGAATATGGAAATTCAAGTGGGTTCCCAGGCCTGCCGATGTGCCGGCCGGCTTTTATGAAGAGACGTTCGACGCCGCCCGGTGGGACAATCTGGCGGTTCCCGGCAATTGGGAATTCAACGGCTACGGTGTTCCCATCTATGTGAACATCGGCTACGGTATTCCCCGAAATCCGCCGTACATCGGCAGGGAGGATGCTCCGGTAGGTTCCTATCGCCGTGATTTCGACATCCCCGCCACTTGGAACGGGCGACGCGTATACCTCCATTTCGCAGCGGGAACCAGCGCCATGTATGTATGGGTGAACGGGCAGAAGGTGGGATATACGCAAAACTCCAAAAGTCCTGCCGAGTTCGATATTACGCCATACATTCGCAGGGGAAAAAACACGCTGGCATGCGAAGTTCATAAATACAGCGACGGCTACTACCTGGAAGACCAGGATATGTGGAGGCTGGGCGGTATCATCCGCGACGTGTATCTGTACAGTACGGCACAGACGCGCATCCTCGACTTCTTTGCCCGTCCGGACCTGGACAGCAGATACAGAAACGGACTGTTCGGCATAGACGTAACACTGAAAAATTATACCGCCACTCCGGAAGTCCGCAAAGTAGAGGTAAGCCTGCTGGATAAAGCCGCTAAAAAAGTCGGCGGACAGTCCGGGCAAATCACCCTTCCGCCCCATGAAACAGGCGACGTCAGCCTTTCGTGGACAGTACCCAATCCGGATAAATGGACGGCCGAAACCCCCAACCTCTACTCCCTGCTGATTACCCTGAAAGACAGCAAGGGTGAGATTATCGAAGTGACGTCCCACAGGATAGGCTTCCGCAAAGTGGAAATAAAGGACGGACAACTGCTTGTCAACGGGCAGAAGATTTATCTGAAAGGCGTGAACCTGCATGAATTTAATACCTCTACCGGCCAGGTAATCACCCGCGACGTCATGCTGCGCAACCTGCAACTGATGAAAGAACTGAATATTAATGCCGTACGCACTTCCCACTATCCGCAGGCACCCCTGTGGTATAAACTATGCGACGAATACGGCATCTATCTGGTAGACGAAGCCAACCTCGAATCGCACGGCATGGGATACGGACCGGGGAACCCGGCGAATTTCCCCGAATGGCAGGCTGCCCATCTCGACCGCATCATCCGGCTGGTGGAAAGAGATAAAAACCATGCCTCCGTTATTATCTGGTCTTTGGGCAACGAATCCGGCAACGGGAAAGCCTTTTTCAGCATGTACGACTGGGCTAAGGCACGCGATAACAGCCGCCCGGTACAGTACGAACAGGGCCACAGGGAACGGAATACGGACATCATCTGCCCCATGTATCCGAGCGTAAATTCGATGATTCGCGACGCCGCACAGGATCTGGGACGCCCGTTTGTGATGTGCGAATATGCGCACGCAATGGGAAACAGCATGGGCAATATGCAGGAATACTGGGATATCATGCGCGGCAGCAAAAACATGCAGGGCGGTTTTATCTGGGAATGGTACAACCACGGCTTCCCGGCCAAAGACGAACAGGGACGCTCCTACTGGGCCTACGGAGGAGACCTGAACGGATACGGCAAAGCGAACGACGGCAATTTCTGCATGGACGGAATCGTAAGCCCCGACCAGCAATATATCCCGCATACGCATATCGTGAAAAAGGTGTATCAGAACATCCTGTTCCAAGGAAAGGAGATAGACAAAGGTATCCTTACGGTGATCAACGACTATAAGTTCACCAGCCTGACCCGTGACAACTATACCTACAAATGGGTCATACTCAGAAACGGGGAACCCTTTGCCGAAGGAACATTCGACGCGGAAGTAGCCGCCGGTTCGCGGAAAGACATCAAACTGAACCTTCCGCCCCTTGCTCCCGAAGCCGGCACGGAATACTATCTGCAGGTATATGCCTACAGCCGGCAGGACGCGCCGCTCATACCCGCCGGATTTGAAGTGGCCAGGGAAGAATTTGCCTTTTCTCCGAATGTATATTTCACGGAAAAAGCCCGCAGCGGCACACTGGACATATCGAAAACGGAGAAGACGGTTACCGTCAAAGACGGAAAAGACGGCAATACGGTCTATGTATTTTCTCTGGAAAACGGCGCCCGCACGCTCTTCAGCGCACGGAAGGACAGTAAAAACATCCTGCGCATCCCGCCCCGCCTGAACTTCTGGCGCGCTCCGACAGACAACGACTTCGGAAGCAACGAACAAATCAAACTGCGCGTATGGGAAGCGGCCGGCCAGACGATGGTGTATACCTTCCAGGGCATGGAGGAAAAAGACGGCGCCCTGTCGGTTTGCTATCAAGCCAAACCGAAAGGGATTGAATGTACCGTAGACCTGGTATATACCGTGAACAAAGACGGAAGCCTTACGGTAGACGCCCATTACAAAGCGCTCTCGGACGAGCTCCCGGAAATGATGCGCTTCGGGATGATTATGAGCCTGCCCGGAGAATACAGCAACTTTACGTGGTACGGCAGAGGCCCGCACGAAAACTATGCAGACCGCCACGCCGACGCCTTCATGGGCATCTGGAACGGAAAAGTGGAAGACCAGGCCTTCGCATACTACCGTCCGCAGGAAACCGGCAATAAAACGGACGTGCGCTGGCTGACCCTGAAGAATGCCTCCGGCAAAGGCATCCGCGTAGACGGGGCACAGCCCTTATCCGTCAGTGCGCTGAACAATTTCCCGGAAGACTTTGATCCGGGGCTGACGAAAAAACAGCAGCACAGTTCAGATATTCTTCCGCGGAACGAAGTAGTCCTCTCCGTCGATTTATTCCAGCGCGGCCTGGCAGGAACAAACTCCTGGGGAGCCGTACCCCTGGACAAATACCGCTTTCAGGACAAGGAATACCGGTATAGCTACACGATACAGACCGTAGAATAAGCGAACCTCCCAAAAAAACGGGGCTGTCTCAAAACGAGGCAGCTCTCATTTTATCCTCAAGCCGCACATGGCATGTGGTGTTGTGGAAGTTTGATGGTCGTTAAAATGCCGGAAGCGCTTATATCCCTTGTTGGATTTTGATTGTCCGAAGACGGCTTCCAGTTCTATAGGATGCCGCCTGCGGTGCATCAGTCCCTCTTCCGGTGTGATGTTCCCTTTCTTTTCCATAGGTTGTTCCGTCGGGGTTGTAATACGGGTTCTGTGCGGGAAAGCCACTGTTCCTGAACGACTTTTTCTGTTCCCTGTGAAAATAGTTGTATTTGACGGAGGGTTCAATACGGTTCTGTTCCATGAACCCGCAGTTTTCTTCACTCCCGTCACCCGAACCGGCAACGGTTTTATCTGGGTATTTTCCGTGGCTATCTGCACATTGTGTGCCAGTTTCAATTGCCCGTTTTGCATATGGTCATCCTTGAGGCGCATGAAGGTGGCCGCCTTGCCGGTCTTGGAGTAGCTGTTACGTTCGCCCGGGACTTCAGGATGCCTTTCGTATTCCTCAAGCTTGGGCAAGTGTTTGTTTTCTGGCGTCCTGATGGCTTTCTCTTCCGCTTTGCTACGGTTTTCACGGTTGATCTCCGCCATGCGTCTTTTCAATGCTTCCGAGTTCAGGAGCGGGGTGGTTCATCCTCGGGCAGGTTGTCCTGCGCGATACCCTCTTCAACAGGTTCCGGCACTTTGCGGTTCTTTTCCTCCAGTTTGTACCTGTTCTTTTCAACTGGCTTGCGCCATACGAACGTGTAGCGGCCGGCACGCGATTCGATCCCGGTGCCGTCCACACAGGCTGACTCTAGGCTCAAGCATTCCATCCCCACCGGCATCACAACGATCCGGGTAAAAATCCCGTGGATGATATCCTTCTAAATGGGAGGAGCGGAAACGGTTGACGGTATTGCGGTCAGGGGTATAACTTTTGAAAACCGGTTTTGCCATATCCTTTTAGTTTTGCCCCTAAGTTACTTAGTCAGTCCTTATTAACTCCTTTTTCAAGCTGCAGCACAGCAAAAATCTTGTGGAAAAAACAGACGAAAAATAATCCGCAAAAACTCTTCCCTGAGTTTTTGCATCATTTTCTTCAG
>JAISMW010000079.1 GCA_031276545.1 Tannerellaceae bacterium | reverse complement strand
TTATTGGTCAAAAGAGCAAGTTCGTGCTCCGGATTAATCAAATCCGCCAATCGGGTGCGAAACAGTTCGCGATGGTCATCCACAGATAATTTTCCTAACATAATTTTCCGGTTTTTATGTGACAAAGTTACAAAAACCGGTTGAAAACAGCAAACTTTTTTACAACCATATTATTGATATTCAATAATATGATGGCTTCATAAGGACTGACTCATTATCTTATTTTTTCCTGCGAACAATGTGTACGAACTGGAAGCATGAGGGAATGGGGTGACAATCTGTTGCTGTTATCCTCTTATGGATACAGTCTCCCGGCTTATTTTCTTCATTGTTTCCGCTCATTCCTCGACGCTGTTTGCCTAAAGCGGAGGGGGCAATGGGGTTCGGCGGTTTCTCTCTCTTCTTTTCCTGTCTTCAAGGAAAAAATGGCGGGGGATGGAGGGGCTGGAAAAGATGACGGTTTGCTTCGTTTTGAATGGAACGGATAAAGGTTCGGCCTGAATGGAAAAAGGACTGGGGTGGGAGGGGGCGAAAAAATGGGGAGGAAATTCCTGATTGAATAGAATTGCTTACTTTTGAGTATGAAACAAAAAATTACGGGTATGCGTGCTGTTCTGATTGCTGTGCTTTTTTTCCTGCTTTGTGCTGTTCCTTCCCGCGGACAGAGGGGGGACTGGTATAATGATGAAGGGGGATTTACGTTCGAGGGTGCCGGCACGAGGCTGGATCCTTATCGGGTGTCGTCTGTTACGGCTCTTTCTTACTTGGCTGAACAGGTGAATATGTGGCCGGGGAAGAGTTTCCAGGGGGAGTATTTTGTCCTGACGGAAGACTTGGATTTGGGCAGGCATTTCTGGATCCCGATAGGCAGCGAGGCGCACCAGCCTTTCCGGGGGGTGTTCAACGGTAACGGGAAGGTGATTCATAATCTTTATATCGGGAGTACGGAGGTGGATAATGTGTATGCTGCCGCAGGGCTTTTCGGCTATCTGGGGAACGGGGCGAGGATTGAGAACCTTACGATAGATGGCGGGGTGATTGTGGGGGGAGGGCGCGAGGCGGTTTCGCGTACCGGATGTCTGGCGGCTTATCTGCTGTGCAGCGTGTCGGGTGGACGGGATTCTATTGTGGTGCGTAATTGCCATATCCAGTGTATGACGGTTTTGGGCGCTGATACGGAGGTGTCGCATACCGGCGGTCTGATAGGGGAGGCGTATGCTTTTTCTGAGGGGGAGGGTGAAGCGCTTGTTTTGATTGATTATTGCAGCAGCAGTAGCGTTGTTTCGGCGCCGGCTTCGGCTTTTCCGTATACCGGCGGTATTGTCGGCAAGGGGCGGGGGCATGGTTATTGCGACGGGGCGGGGCGGGCGTCCGGGGTGTTCGTTATCCGTTCCTGCTTGAATAGTGGCGGGATCCGGGGCGGGGATGCTGCGGGGAAGGAGGCTGTTTCGTCTACCGGCGGTATCCTGGGCTTTGGTTATGCTTCGGGCGACGGCTACGGACAGGGCGGGGGAACGGGTGCTTTCGTTATTGAATATTGTCTGAACAGCGGCGCCGTGACGGGGGGGGATGCTGTGGGTCATCAGGCGTTTTCGTACACCGGCGGTTTGCTGGGTTACGGTGACGGTTCCGGCTATGGCGACAGGCCGGGGGGATTTGTGACGGCTTCGGGCTACGGTGCGGGAACGTTCCTTGTACAGTATTCGGCCAACCGGGGGGCTGTGGGCGGGGGCGATGCGCCGGGCGAATCGGCTGCCACGTCTACCGGCGGTATTGCCGGCTTTGCTTCCGGTTCGGCCACGGGCTACGGGGGTGGGGGAGGGGCCGGCCGGGGTCTGTTCCGTATGCGCAGTTGCTACAGCTACGCTTCGATTGCGTCGCGCAGCGGATTCCTGGGCGGTCTGGCCGGGAGCCTGGCTACGGTGGGGAACGGGGAGAATCATACGGTGTCGGCTCTGATTTCGGACTGCTACGCGGCGGGCGCCATTAATCGCGGGGATACGGTTTTTCCGGATGTAACGGGGGGGATTGCCGGACGTATGCAGAAGTCGAAGGAAGCTGTCCGTCCTCCCCAGGTTGTTCATTGCCTGGCGGCTCTTTCCTTTCTGAACGGAAACGGAAATCATACGTTCCGGATTGCCGGTCTGATACAGGGTGTACGTCCTCCTTTTTCGGGGATGATGGGACGCAATTATGCCGGCGTCAGGGAGGGGCAGTGGACGCAGGCGAAGACGGTGAAGAACGGGCGCGAGTGGGACGGGTCGGTGTTTTCGCTTCCGGTGTCGGAGTGGAATGTGAAGGGCAAGGTGTGGCATCCCGTATCCGGGGGCGCTTTGCCGAGGCTGGCGAATTTGCTGTGGCAGGAGGATGTGCCGCTTCCGTAGGAGGGCGGTGCGTAGCCTTTAGCGGTATCCGAAGAAAAAGAAGAGGATGCCTGCCGCGATGAGGGCGATTCCCAGCAATCCGTAGAAGATGCGTGCGCCGTTGCGTCCGAGGCGGTAGACAAAGGTGGCGGTTTGGCGGCTCCGGAAGAACCAGTCGAAGTTGCCTGCGGCGACTGTGAGCGAGACGGCTCCGGAGAGGACGAAGAGTGCGAAGACGAGCAGTTCGGATGTTTGCATGTATTAATGTATGAGGATGGAGCGGGAGCCGTCGGGGTTTTCGGTGATGTCTATGTGCGAGGTGCCGTCGGGGAGGCAGTTGCCTATTTTTTCAGGCCATTCGATGAAGCAGAGTTTTCCGCTGTAGAAGAAATCTTCGAGTCCGAGGTCTTCGGCTTCTTCGGGGTTGCTGATTCGGTAGAAGTCGAAATGGTAGACGGTTTCGCCGGTTTTTTCGATGTGGTATTCGTTGATGATGGAGAAGGTCGGGCTGTTTACCACTTCTTCAACGCCTAAGAGTTTGCAGACGGCTTTGATGAAGGTGGTTTTCCCGGCTCCCATTTTTCCGTGGAAAGCAAAGACTTTCTTTCCGTTCATTTTTTGGATGAAGTGTTGAGCTGCGTTCCGTTCTTCTTCGGTGTTCATATTGTTTGTGTGTAATATGGTTATTGCTTATTTGGGAGTCATGGTGATAAAGGGGATCAGCATTTCTTCCATGGAGATGCCTCCGTGCTGGAAGGTGTTTTTGTAGTAAGCGACGTAATAGTTGTAATTGTTCGGGTAGACGAAGAAACTGTCGTTCAGGGCGAAAATATATTTGCTGCTCAGGTTGGGCGAGGGGAGTCCGGCTTTTTCGGGTTCCCGTATTTCGAATATGTCCTTAAGGTTGTAATTCATGTTTTTTCCTACTTTGTATCGCAGGTTGGTGTTGGTGTTTTTATCGCCTACCACTTTTACGGGACTGTCTACGCGGATGGTGCCGTGGTCGGTGGTGAGGATTATCTTGTGTCCCTTTTCGGCGATCCGGTGAAAGAGTTCGAGGGTAAAGGAATGCTGGAACCATGATTTGGTGAGGCTGCGGTAGGCGGCTTCGGATTGTGCCAGCTCGCGGATCATTTTCATTTCCGTGCGTGCGTGCGAGAGCATGTCGATGAAGTTCAGGACGATTACGTTCAGCCTGTTTTGCATCAGTGCGGTTACATTGCCGAGCAGCCGTTCTCCGTGTACGGAGTCGTTTGCTTTGGTGTAGGAGAAGCTGTATTTTTTGCGGAAGCGGTCGATTTGTGTTTGAATGAGCGGGGCTTCGTTGAGGTTTTTTCCTTCCTCGCTTTCTTCGTCCACCCAGAGTTCGGGGAAGATCTGTTCGATCTGAACGGGCATCAGTCCGGAGAAGATCGCGTTCCGTGCATACTGGGTGGCTGTCGGCAGGATGGAGTAGTAGAGGCTTTCGTCGAAGGTAAAGGAGTCGGCCAGGAGTTCTTTCACCACCTTCCACTGGTCGAGGCGGAAATTGTCGATGAGGATAAAGAATACTTTTTCGTCGTTGTCCAGCAGCGGGAAGACTCTTTTTTTGAAGAGGTCGGGGCTCATGAGCGGGCGGTTGTCGGGCGACTGTATCCAGTGGATGTAGTGCTGTTTCACGAAACGTCCGAAGTTGAGATTGGCTTCCTTTTTTTGCATTTTCAGCAGGTCGCTCATGTGTGCTTGTCCGCTTTCGAGTTCGAGTTCCCAATAGACAAGTTTTTTGTAGACCTCCACCCAGTCGTCGGCGGTGAAAGACTCGTTGATTTGTATTCCGATACGGGCAAATTCTTGCTGATAACTCTGTGTGGTAGCTTCGGAGATAATGCTGTGCTGGTGTACATTCTTTTTGATGGAAAGCAGCAGTTGGTTGGGATTGACCGGCTTGATCAGATAGTCGGCGATTTTATTGCCGATGGCCTGGTTCATAATGCTCTCTTCTTCGCTTTTGGTGACCATCACCACGGGTACGGTAGGGTTGATTTCCTTAATACGCGAAAGGGTTTCGAGTCCGGAGAGTCCCGGCATGTTTTCATCGAGGAAGATAATGTCGAATATCTGTTCTTTGCAGCGGTCGAGAGCGTCTTGTCCGCTGACCACCGCTACCACCCCGTAGCCTCTGTCGGTGAGGAAAAGGATGTGGGGTTTCAGCAAGTCTATCTCGTCGTCGGCCCAAAGAATACTGGCTTTGTGTGTCATTAATAGGATTTAATAGGATTGTCTAATGACACAAATGTAATTCTTTTCTTCGGAAAGGCAATAAAAGCTTGTGCGGGCAAAATTAAACGTCTATATTTGCAGCCGCAAAGAAAGAGCGACTTGGTAGCTCAGTTGGTAGAGCAAATGACTCTTAATCATTGGGTCGAGGGTTCGAGCCCCTCCCAGGTCACAGGGTGAGAGAAGTGTAGTTTTCAGGCTGTTGCATCATAACGTAACAGCCTGTTTTTTCTTACAGAAGCTGCCGTAAGATATGCATTGCACACTCAGGATACGCCTTTTGGTGCTATATTTGCGGAAAAAAATATTAAGTATTTCTTTATTATACAGATAGTCGTGAAAAAGTCGCTTGAAAACAAAACTATTATCGGGTTTACTTTGTTTTATAGATACATACTAAATGCTGTTTTATGAGACAGATAGGAAAAATTTACTTACGCAGGATAAGTCAGCAGCACGCATTTCCCTTTTTCGAAAGTGTATATGACCGGATGCAACAGATAGATGACGGCAAGTTCCAGCCGGTTTTACAGGCCTATCAGGAAGCCCTCGCGGCATACGGCGAAGCGATGAAACCTGCTTCAAACAATTTGCTCACAATGCAGATAGCCGTAGAAGAAGAATGCCGGGATTCCCTCTGGAGAACCATTGACGAAAAGACGAAGCAACTGATGGCCGACTCCGTTTCCCGTCATCGGGAGATAGGAAAGAAAATAGATGACATCCTCATCGGCTACAGCGAACTGAACGGCATGCCGGCCGGCGAAAAAACAGCGCTGCTGGATAAATTCATTGCAGAACTTACTAAAAAACTGTCGGTAGCCGATCTTCATCTGACGGACTTCATAAGTATCATTGCCGAGCTGAACCGCTCCAACTGGAGTTTTACCGAACTGACGAAAGCGCATGAAAGCGAGATGAACGGTAAATTTCTTACCCAGAAAAAAATGGATGCCCGCAAAGAGATTGAAAATGCCTACATGGAGTGTGTGACCTTCATTAACGCCATGGCCGTGTACAACGGAGACGAGGCGTATGCCGATATTATCGATCAAATCAATTCGCTCGTAGAAAAGGCGATGGAGACAGACACCATCGAAAAAGAGGTTTAATCCCCTGCCTGATGCTGTCTGTATACAATGACGCCTCCGCCCGAAAGGGAGAGCGTGAAAGCCTGCCCCAAGGCTTCATTTAAACTGCCTTGCCACCACGATGTAAGGATTCTTCCCCGGATAGGCCAGCGCAAACCTTCCGTATCTGTGATTTCTACTCCGGGATGGGGGGAAAAGATGGAGATCTGCTGCCCCTTCACACTTGCCAGGGTAGCGCTGCCCAGGAGGGGAGTGAAGAGTCCGTAATCGCTCAGCATCTCAACCCGATGCAGCAAACGGGCATAATCCAGCAGGAGGGATACATTCGCGATAGTATGGTCTTCGCGAAGGCCGGTAGCACCCAGTATCAGCGCCTCTGTTTGTCCTGAATCGCAGGCAAAGCGTATAGCTTTCGTCAAATCATTTGTATCCTGTTCCGTTTCGCCGTGGAGCCGGTCTGCATAGCGCAGACGCAGGGCGTCGGGGATACTGTCCAGGTCGCCCACGATGGCGGTCGGGGCAATATTCCGTTGATGAAGCGGTTTGACGGCTCCGTCGCAGGCAATTATCACGGAGGCTTTGCCCAGCAGATCCAGAGCTGCCGGTAAAACGGGGAAACTCCCATTCGCTACGATGAGGCAGTCATAAGGCGATAGCATCTGTTTCCGTTCCTTTCTTTTTCCATATACGGTATCCGGCAAAAGCCAGCAGGGTGTAGCACACATAGAGGCACATCGTGGGATAGAGCGCCAGCGTGTAATACATATACACCGACAGGGCGTCGGCGACAATCCAGCATATCCAGTGCTCAATGATCCGGCGTGCCAGCATCCAGGTGGCCACGATTCCGATGGTTGTGATGATGGCATCGACTGCCGGCACCGGAGAATCGGTCCGGCTGAGTATATAATAGATAAACACGTCGATAAGGGCCAGCGCGAAGAGAATAATGCCCGTCAGTCTCCAGGTGAGATGTCTGTACAGCACCGTACCGGAAGCGGGTTCCCCGTCCGGCAGCTTCCGTCGCAGGCTCCATTGCCGCAAACCGTAAAGGCTGATAAGTACATTGTAAAGGTTCAAGCCCATCGTGGCATATACTTTCGAAACAAAAAATACGTATACGTACACCAGCGAGGAGAGAATCCCCACTACCCACATGGCACGGCGCTGCTTTATCTCGAAAAAGAGATAAAGCAACCCTGTTACAACTCCAAAATATTCCAGCATTCCGATTAAACGGCAGCTTGCTTCGCGGAAGCGCCTGCGTGTGTATGTTCAGAGGTCTTTTACTTTCACCAGATATTCGGCGATTTGAACCGCGTTGAGAGCGGCGCCTTTTTTGATCTGGTCGCTGACGGTCCAGAAGGTCAACCCGTTCGGATTGGCAATGTCTTTGCGGATGCGACCTACGTATACGGGGTCTTTCCCGGCTACGAACAGCGGCATGGGGTATTCTTTGCACGGGGGATTGTCCTGCAGTACGAGGCCTTCGGCTTCGGCAAAAGCCCGGCGGGCTTCTTCCACACTGACGGGGCGTTCGGTTTCGATCCAGGTGGCTTCGCTGTGCGAACGAATCACCGGTACACGGACGCAGGTGGCGCTCACTTCCACGTCGGAGTGCATGATTTTGCGCGTTTCGTGGTGCATTTTCAATTCTTCCTTTGTATAGCCGTTGTCGGTGAATACGTCGATATGGGGAATCAGGTTGTACGCCAACTGATAGGCGAACTTTTCCACGGTAGGCGTTTCGCCTTTTTGTATCTGTTCGTATTGCCTTGTCAGTTCTGCCATCGCTGCAGCTCCGGCTCCGCTGGATGCCTGGTAAGTGGCTACGTGTACGCGTTTGATATGGGAGAGTCGTTCGATGGCTTTCAGGGCTACGACCATCTGGATCGTGGAGCAGTTCGGATTGGCGATGATGCCGCGCGGACGGTTCAGGGCGTCTTCGGCATTGACTTCGGGTACCACCAGGGGGACGTCGTCATACATGCGGAAAGCGCTTGAGTTGTCTATCATGACGGCGCCGTGCCGGGTAATCGTTTCGGCATAGGCTACCGATGTGCTGCCGCCGGCCGAAACGAACGCCACTTTGATATCCTTAAAGTCGTCGTTGTGTTTCAGTTCTTTCGCGATATATGTTTTACCCCGGAAGGTATACTCGCGTCCGGCGCTGCGGGACGAACCGAAAAGCGCCAGTTCGTCCACCGGGAAATCTCTCTCGTCGAGTACGCGCAGAAATTCTTGTCCTACGGCTCCACTTACACCCACAATTGCTACTTTCATTCTTAAGCGTTAATCTGTTTTGTGAATAAATTTATTTTATCTTTGCACCCGCTTTTGCGAAAAATGGTGCGCAAAGGTAAATAATATTTAATAACAACAAAGCAAAACGGGTTTAACTATGAAACAACTCTTGCTGCTCTGGGCGCTTCTGCTGCCCGTCCATCTGTTTTCACAGTCGAATGAGTCTATCTCCGGAAAAGACATCGCCGACGCCAGTCTCTGGGAGGGCGATACCGCCAGGTTCCTAATCCTTGCCTCCGGGCAATTGCAGTTCTCCTCGCCCCCCGGCGAAGCGGGAAGTGCGTCGCTCCGTGTTCCGGTGACGTTCGGCGCGAATATGACCTGGGAGATGGATGTGAAGCTGAATTTCAAATCCACCGATGCCAACAATCTCCGCATCTGTGTCTATGCCTCGGATCGGGATACCTTTTATATCCAGGCTGGGAACAACACCCGCCGGGTATCGCTCTATGAAAAAGATGCCGGAGGGAATACGAAACTGCGCATTGCAGGACGCAAAGACCTGCTGGCCGAACCCTATGCGTTTGTGTCCGTTCGCCTGACACTGGAAGAGGGAAAGCGCTGGACGCTTCACACCCGCAGGGAAGGCGAACAGGAATTTTGTGAGGAAGGTTCCTTCGATATGCTGCTGCCTTCCGCCGCTCCGGAGGCCCTCTTGATGATTGTCTGCCGGTACGTGAAGGCACGAACCGGCGAGTACGTGATAGACAATCTGCGCGTGACGCGCAGCATCACCGGACTGCCCGAACCGGCTCCCGAACCGGAGGACCCCGCTCCTCTTCCGGAGGATCCTGCTCCCGAACCGGAGGATCCCGTTACGGAAGAGGAAACCCCTCCTTCCTCTCCCGGAAAGCCGGGGCAGGTGACGGTCAGCGAAGTGATGGCCGATCCGAAAGGATCCGCCGCTCTTCCCGAAACGGAATATGTGGAATTATATAATGTATCCGGTGCGCCGGTTTCGCTCCGGGGATGGGCTTTTGTCTACGACGGGAAAAAGGTCGTCCTGGATATGCTGCTGCTCCCGCCCGGAGGATATGCGGTGCTTTACCGGGAAGGACGGACCGTCCATGTGGACGAACCGGGGCAGGCGGTACCCCTCGCCCTCTTTCCGGCAGCGCTGGCGAATACGGGCAAGCTCCTGCAACTGGAAGATGCCGCCGGGACCCTGATAGACAGCTTTGCCTATCCCAAAGCCCGGCCGGGCGTCTCCTGGGAACGGCTGGGAGACGAAGTGTATCTCTCGGCCGATGCGCGGGGCGGTACGCCGGGATCGCCCAATTCTTCGCCGCAAAAGACGGAAGAGCCGGAGGAAGTCCTGCCGGAGGCGGAACCCGGCGACATTGTGTTCAATGAATTACTGCTCAACCCCCTTGACGGAGGTAGCGAGTACGTGGAACTGTACAACCGTTCCGCCCACAGGCTCCCGCTGCACAGGCTCTCCCTGTCCGTCCGGAAGCAGGACGGATCGCCCGGTACGCCCTATCCGCTGGCGGAGCTGACGACTTCGATAGAAGCCGGGGGGTATGCGCTGCTCACCAAACGCCGGGAGGGTGTGGCTTCCTTCTATCTGCTTTCTTCGCCGGACGCTGTCCACGAACTGAGAATCCCCGCTCTGAACAATACGTCTGCCACCGTGACACTCTCCCGGACGGAAGACGGAGCCGTTATCGACGAAGTGGCCTATTCGTCCCAATGGCACGAATCTCCGGAAAGGAATAGGAAAGGCGTGGCGCTGGAACGCATCAGCCCCGATGCGGAAACACAGGATGCCGCCAACTGGACATCGGCCGCGGCTACGGCCGGCTACGGCACGCCCGGCTACCGGAACTCGCAGTTCGGCGCTGTCGGAAGCAGCCCCACCGCGGGCATATCCCCTCCGGCGCTGAAGGAGGACGGGCTTTATCATATTGAATGGCATACGGCAAAGCCCGGATACCGGTGCCGTATCCGCATCTATAATATAGCCGGTATGCAGGTGGCCGAGGTGGCGAATCATGCGCTGACCGGTACGTCGGGCGAATTTCTGTGGGACGGGAGAACGTCGGCAGGAAGCCGTCTGAAGGTGGGAATCTATCTCTTTTTTGTCGAACTCTACCATGCAAACGGGCAGACAAAGAGCGAAAAGAATGTCTTTTTGGTACGCTGAGGCTTTCTCCGTTTCATCTAAAAAAATGAACCGAATGGATATGTGTCGAATATTTCTTTCTATATTTGTGCGATTATTAATGTTGAAACAATGGATTGTTATGGGCAAAATATGCTTTTGTTTTCTATGCTGCTTCTTTGTGACCTTCTCCGCACACTCTCAGAAAATGGCGGCGAAAAGTAATCTTCTTTACGATGCAACCGGTACAGTGAATATTGGAGGAGAATACGCTATCAACAAAACGTTCACGGCGAGTTTATCACTCAATTACAATGGATGGGCAATAGCCCCCCCCCAGGCATGGAAGCATTTTCTGGTTCAGCCGGAATTTCGCTACTGGCTGCGCGAAAGTTTTAACGAGCATTTTATCGGCGCACATCTCGTCTATGCGGGTTACGATGTGGAACGGATGTCGCTGCCTTTCTTCGGCTTCACCCGGAGAAATCTCTATGTAGACGGAACCGCCTACGGCGGCGGCATATCGTACGGATACCAACTGTACCTGACGCCCCATCTGAACGTGGAGTTTTCGCTCGGCGTAGGATTCATGCAATTAAAATATTACCGGTTTGATTATAAAGCAGGAGCAGAAGCTTTGCCTGATGTGGGCAATGCAGACAAATACCACTCTGTAAATGGCCTTTATTACAATAAAAAAGCCCTCAATGCGGAAGGAAAACTTGTGAATCCCTGGATGAGGAGCTACATTGGCCCCACTCAGATCGGTATTACTTTAGTGTACATTATCAATTAATACAAGACCATGAAAATTCTCTTTCATATACTATTTGTTGTAATATGTGCGGGTATGGCGCCCGGCGTAGCTGCCCAAACCGGAACCGTGTCCGTAAGAGTAAACCGAGCCGAACTGAAAGGAAAAGCCCTGAATCTGGATGCAGACGTGAGAATCGCCCATGTACATGTGGGAAGATATGAAAGCGTATCGCTTACGCTGGTACTGAAAGGCGCCGGCAAAGGACAGACCCTGTCACTGCCTCCCATCATAGTCTGCGGAGCCAACAAACTCCAGATGTACCGGCGGACGGTAGCCCTTCAGGGCGCGGTAGCGGCAAAGAAAGGCGCGTATGACGTACTGAAAAACGATCCGGAACTGATACAGTTTCTTTCCTACAAACGTGCAGTAGCCTATAAGGCCTGGATGAACAACTGCCAACTGCTCCTGGTAAGGGAAGTGAAGGACTACAACAACAATACCGTACAGTCGTCCACCAAAGTGATTGATAGAAAACTGGCCATCCGGGGCGTATCCTCCCCTGAGGCCGCCGGCAATCCTTCCGGCGCCACGGCGAATCCGGCCAACAGGCCTCCCACGTACAGAATGCCTCCGGCCAACCGGACGACTCCTCCTGCCGGCAACCGGCCGACGCCCCCCGCCGGCACCAACCGGCCGAACAGCCGGACGACTCCCCCCGCCGGTACCAACCGGCAAAACAGCCGCCCGGCAAGTACCGCCGCTCCGGCAACCCGCCGCCCGGCAAGCAGCAGTACAACCCGTCCCGCCACTACTCAGGCGAACAGACGGACGAGCAGTACCGCCACCAAAAGATAAGCCATCTTTTGAGCAGCCGTCTTCCAGGCCACGGTGGAAGGATTATTATCTTGACAAACCATTACTGATTTCGTATCCCTTATCATAAGAAACGGCCTTGCAGCATCTCTGCAAAGCCGTTTCTTATGATAAGGGAGCATAACCCCGTCTCAGTCATAAGGTTTGTGTACCGGTACAGAAGTTCCATGCTTAAGGTATTAGGATTTGTGTACCGGTACACAAGTTCTACCATTAAGCCATTGAGGTTTGTGTACCGGTACACAAGTTCTACCATTAAGCCATTGAGATTTGTGTACCGGTACACAAGTTCCACCATTAAGCCATCGAGGTTTGTGTACCGGTACACAAGTTCTACCATTAAGATGTTGAGGTTTGTGTACCGGTACACAAGTTCCACCATTAAGCCATTAAGGTTTGTGTACCGGTACACAAGTTCTGTCATTAAGCCATTGATGTTTGTGTACCGGTACACAAGTTCTGCCATTAAGCCATTGATGTTTGTGTACCGGTACACAAGTTCCACTCTTAAGCTATTGAGGTTTATGTACCGGTATATAAGTCCAAACTATCTAATGGAAGAGTTTATGAACGGATACATGATAATGAAAACCTGAGTTCGACAGAAGGAAAAGGCGGCAATACCGGGGAGAGAGACAGGCTGTCAGGGGGAGATTCCTCCACAGGTTGCGGGGACACTCTTCTCTGAAGGAGGTTATTCTGCCGTGTGAGGCTGGGCGCGCAGGGCGCGAGGGGGTTTACCGAAATGACTTCGGCAGAAATGCGAGAAGTTGGGCAGGGATTCAAACCCGTATTTTTGGCTTATCTCCGTGATGGACATCTTTGTGGTGGTGATATCCCGGTAGATGTCCCTGCATTTCTGTTTCAGGATCCATTGATAAACCGGTTCGTTGAAGGTTTCGCTGAACAGCTTCCGGAAGATGTGGGGTTTGTAATTCCCCAGGCCGGCAAATCCCGTCACATCCTTGACGCGGTGGTAATTGTTCAGCACGAAATAGCGGAAACTCTGGTTCCGGATGTGTACCGGCGCATAGAAGACGCCCAGCTCTTTCTGCGTATAGTAGAAGTTCAGGAGGTAAAACAGTTCGTTTTGCTTGGACTGCATATATCCTGCGCAGGAAAGATGGTTGATCAGGGACGTTTTTATCTCTTCCAGAAAGCCGCGTATCGGGTCGCACGACTGCATTACCGGAAGCGGGGCGGCGGTTTCTTCTATATACTGAAAGCCGCTGCGGAAGCGGGTGTCGCATACGTTCGGCAGATGGTCGAACGTATAGACGATGGCTTCTGACGGAGTGTGTATGCGGTATTCCACCATCGAATCGGCGGGCAGGAGGATGAAGGTTCCTTCGCGGATGACGGTGTCGGGGTATTCGAGGCTGTTGATCCACAGTTCGCCTTTCAGCAGAAAATAGACGCTGTGGTGTGCGTTCGCTTCTTTCGGGATGAACAGCCCCTGGGGGTAGCCCCGGTATGCGAATACCTCTTTCCGGGGATACCGGCAAAAGGCGCAGTCTGCGCAGTTCTTGTCTCGTTTGAGCATGGGGCGTTTAAAATTTCAGGTTGATTCTTTTTCCCTTTCGGCTTTCATTGTGGAAACGGTCTACGGCTGTCACCACGTAGCGATACCGGCTGACCAGGTTGGCGAGAGGCAGGAGGTAGGATGTATCGCGGGTGATTCCCGCGATGTGTGCGGGGTTGTTGAGGTCTGTTTTCCGGTTCTTTTCGAAGCGGTAGATCACGAAGTAATGGGGCGGTTGTCCCTTGCCGGGCTTCGTGGCGGTGTGCCAGTGCAGCCGGACGCCTAGACTTGTGTGTTCGGCCTGCAGGTTGGTTACTTCTTCCGGCGGGCGACTTTGCAGATGTGTATAGGCGGGCAGCAGGGCGGGATAGCGGTGGTAGTGGAACGCCAGACTGTCGGCCACGCCTTTGTTGTTCCGCAGAATCTCGTTTGCCGGCCAGAAGCAGTTGCCCCGGATGTGCGTCAGTTGCTTTGGGTACTGGAGTTTGTCGGCGAGCTGGTTGGCCTTCATGGTGCGGTCGATGTCCTGTCCGATGTAGAGATGGCGGTCGTATGCGTGTCCGTTCCACCACCGGACAAGGGTGGCATAGTCGGCGGCGGGATAGCCGATGTTCCAGTACAGTTGCGGTATGTTGTAATCTATCCAGCCTTGTTTCAGCCAGAGGAGGACGTCGGCGTAGAGGTCGTCGTAGTTTTGCAGTCCGTTGGTATCGCTGCCCGATCCGTCGGGCGTATTTTTCTTGTTCCGGTAGATTCCGAAGGGACTGATTCCGAAGCGAACCCAGGGTTTTGTGTTCCGGATGGTTTGTGCGATTTCCCTGACGAGTTTATTGACGTTTTCCCGTCGCCAGTCTCCGCGGCTTGCTTCGGTATATCCCTGTTTCAGTCCGTAGAGGTTGAAGCCGGCATCGTCCGGAAAGGAAATTCCGGCGACGGGATAGGGGTAGAAATAATCGTCGAGATGGACGCCGTCCACATCGTACCGGCTGACGATGTCTTCCACCACGCGGCAGATAAAGCGCCGGTTTTGCGGCTGTCCCGGGTCGAAGAACACTTGGTTGCCGTATTTCACGAACCGTTCCGGATGGCTGCGGATGATATGCGAATCGGCAAAAACCGTGCTGCCCGCCGTGCCTGCCCTGTAAGGATTCAGCCAGGCGTGGAACTCCATATTCCGCTTGTGGCATTCGTCGATGAGGAATTGCATCAAGTCGAACTCTCCGTCGGGCGGCAGTCCCTGCTTTCCGGTGAAGAAGCGGCTCCAGGGTTCCAGCTCCGATTTGTAGAAGGCGTCGGCTTCCGGGCGCACCTGAAAGAGGATAGCGTTGATTCCGCATGTGTGGAGGAAATCCAGTTTGCGGACGAAATCGGCCTGCATCTGTGCCGGCGTCATGTCTTTGTACTCGCTTTGATAGGCTGTTTGTATCCATACACCTCGAAATTCGCGTTTAGGCATGGTCGTTTCTTCTCTCCCCGGCAAGCGTGAGGCGACACATCCCATGAATACAGATAAGAATACGGTGACGGAAATCAGCAATTTGTGATTTTGCATGTTTTGTATGAGTTTAACCATAATATTTTAGCTGCAAAGTTATAAATCCTTTTGATTTTCCCCGGTATCCGGGCGGCGAAACGGTTTCCCGGCGAGGCGTTCACCGGTTGCCGTTCTCTGCCGATGGTTTCCGGTTTATTTACAAAGCGGTTATTTTTAAGGTGCTGTGATTGCCTTCAAAGTGTACGACCCTGCTGTCGCCTCCGTTTATCCGGTAATAATAGTTTGTCTTGTTTTCTATCTTCGAGTCCGTAATTTTCAGCCCGCTTATATTTACCTGTCCGTGGTTCATTGCCTCGGCGCTTATGCGGAAAGCGGCCTGGGGCGATACGGAGAGTTTCAGCGTGCTGTGATGGGATTCGGCATTTACGTTTTTGAAGTTGTCATCGAGTTTTTTCACCGTCATGGAGCTGTGCGACAGTGAACTTATGTTGAGTTCCTCTTTTACCGATTCGATACGCACATCGCCGTATTTCATTTCGATGGAGATGCTGTTTGCGTGTTCTATCTGTATGTTTCCATACGCGTTGTCTATGACGAGTTTCTCGGCGTTGTGAAGTCGGATGTTGGAATACTTGCTGTTTATGTAGGCGGTACGGCTGTTCGTCAGGTTGACGCTTCCGCAGTGTTTGGTTTCCATGCGCAGATCTTTCACGTCGCCCAGTGTGATTTGGCTGTATTCGGCGTCAATGTTTGCCGATTCGGTGAAGCTTCCGGCTTTCAGATTGCCGTATTTTATTTCCAGGTTATATTTCCCTTCGTTCTTTTCGGGCAGGTTTATGTTTCCATACCGGATGGAGAGGGAGGCGGCAAGAGAGGAGGGCATGGTGATGTAATAATGGATGGTCGGCATCCGGTTGCCCCATCCCCGGTTGCTTTTAACGGATGTGATGCCATAGACGGTATTCCCGCTTTTTGTGAGTTCAATCTGTATATTATCCAGCGCTTCCCGTGCCCGGCTTTCGCTGTCGGCTTTTGATTCTGCGACGACGTGTATGGCTACTTCATTTTTCTCCCAGTGGGTGATTGTGATGTGGCCGTATTTGTTGTCTACATTCAACAGGTCGCCCGGGCTTAGGCTGAACGACTGTTTTATTTCCTTTTTCTTTGAGACCTTCCACTCTTCGGATTGTCCGGTGAAGTGCGTCAGTGTCAGTATCAGTAATACGCCGGTTAGCCGGATGTTTCTTTTGATGTGCATCGTTTTCATATTGATTGTATGTATTAATGGTTGTGTGTTGTATTTATTATCTTTTTCATTTGTTTGAGCATGAAGTTCAGGCTTTCCAGACTGTTGTGATAATGCTGGTTTATGACAAATACGCCGGCGTCCGAACAGGGTAGGGTAGGGAGGATGTCTGCTTCAAAGTCGTATGTCGATTGAATCACCTGTTCTGCTTCTTCCATCAGTTCCAGGCTTCCGGAGGTCTCTCCCTGTGCGTACAGGTTTTTGATTTGCGCTTCCACTTCATCCATCTGCCGGTTGTAATGGAGATAGAGCTGCTTTATTTCTTTTCCGGATTCGCAGGTGAATATGAGGGGCTGCGGACGGGAATCCTCCGATATGTCGCTTTGTATTTTCAGGAAGAGGAGCAGTCCCGCGATTGCGGCTACGGCTACGGCGATGAATCGGAATTGGCGGAGGCGTTTTGTTCTTTCGAGTTTTTTTTCAAAACGTTCGAGGTGTCCTTCGGGGAGGAGGTCGCTGTCAAAATCTTCTCTGTTTGTGTCGATAAAATTCTTTAATGTATCCATGTCAATTGGCTGCTATTATATCCAACAATTTGCGTTTTGCCCGCAGGTACTGTGTCCGTACGCTTGCCGGCTGTATGTGCAGTATGGATGCGATTTCTTCCATATCGTATCCTTCAAAAAGGTAGAGCGAAAAGACGGTACGGTATCCGGCAGGCAGTTTCAGCATGGCTTCTTTTATCTGCGCAACGGCATATTGGACGGTTTCTTCGCGGGTATCGTCTTTTTCGGCCGGTTCTGCGTAATTGAACGGGATTTCGTCCCACTCCGGGGTATGCCGTCTTACGTAGTCGATGGCCGTATGAACGGCTATGCGGTGTATCCATGCTTCGAAGTTCTGACCGTCCCGGAACTGATCCAGGCAGGTGAAGACTTTCAGAAACGTATCCTGCATGGCTTCTTCTGCTTCCATCCGGCTTCCCGTGATACGCAGGCAGGCCAGGTATAGCTTGCGTGCGTATTTTTTATATAAGGTGAGCTGTGCCGGTTTGTTCCCCCGGCGACAGCTTTCAATCAGGTATGCGGTAGAATCTTCCATTTGTGTAATAAACGAAAGCCGGAGGCTGAACGTTGCTTCCGGGCGGGCACAAAAGTAAAAAAAGAAAGGCATCGTCGCGACGCCCTTCTCTCTGAACTAAATGATAAAAATAAAAGTTATGTGGGAAGGTGTTATTCCATATTCACTAAATTGATTAGATCTATATTTAGCTTTGGCACTTGTTCTATATCCCTTCCTGAATTATACTTTTTCTCAAATTCTTTTACGCCGTCAAATGTGTTCACCTTTATTTTCATTGTCATGTCTTTGCCTCCTGTGTTCAGGGGCGACAAATCGAACGCTACGATTCCATAGCGCAGGTAAGATGATTTGTCTTGCATGGCATTGTGGCGAAATTCCACCTGACAGCTTGCTTCATCCGTCCCGTCGTTTGGGAGAAGGTTTACGAAATGCTTGACATTTCCGCTGAAGTAGGCTTTGAACAGGATATTCAAAAAACCGTCTCCTATCCATATCCCGGATATTTCTACCGGATCGACGCCATAGACAGAGTCGTTTTTCTCTCCCAGATTCTCTGCGATAGCTTTGGTGAGAATGGTGTCTATCCGGTTCAGCTTGATGGCATGATCGTATCCTTGAAAATTGTCTCCCAGCACCGTGTAATTAATCTGTACGCGTTGAGGTCTGTCCGGCTGATAGTAAATCTGAAGCGGAGCCGCAGGCCAAAGCGAGGTGCTGTCGTCCAGCGTAATGTAAAAGGTATCGTCGCCGAGAGGTCTTGCCGTGGCGATAGACAGCCACATGTCGTCCAGGGAATAGCTGTTGTCGTCGTCCAGGCAGGAACCGAATGTAAGGGTAATTAATATCATTCCCGCAAATACAAAAAAGTTTTTCAACGTCTTCATAAAATTAAGTATCATTACATTTAAAAAATTGTTTACTGAAAGAGTAGATGCAAACCGTTGCTCAAATGCTGCAAATAATACTGTGTAAAAAAGTTAATTCAACGTGAGTTCGACGTAAGAACCCGTGTTTAGGGAAGAACCCCCCCGCGGTTTGGGGGAAGCCCCCCGCGGCTTTGGGGAAGTCCCCGCGGCTTTGGGGAAGTCCCCCGTGGCTTTGGGGGAAGCCCCCCGCGGTTTGGGGGAAGCCCCCCGCGGTTTGGGGGAAGCCCCCCGTGGCTTTGGGGGAAGCCCCCCGCGGCTTGGGGGAAGTCCCCCGCGGCTTGGGGGAAGCCCCCCGCGGCTTGGGGGAAGTCCCCCGTGGCTTGGGGGAAGTCCCCCGTGGCTTTGGGGGAAGCCCCCCGCGGCTTGGGGGAAGTCCCCCGTGGCTTGGGGGAAGTCCCCCGCGGCTTGGGGGAAGTCCCCCGTGGCTTGGGGGAAGCCCCCCGTGGCTTGGGGGAAGCCCCCCGTGGCTTGGGGGAAGTCCCCCGTGGTTTGGGGGAAGTCCCCCGCGGCTTGAGGGAAGCCCCCTGATAGCCTGTCCCTCCCAGTATTTTCGCCTTTTCCTTACGTCGAACTCACGTTAATTCAGTAAAGGGAACTCTATATCGTTTACTTAAGGAGCAGCTATGGGCCTTAAAGAGCGACGCTTTTAAGCGTAGCGGAGCGACGTTCAATATGCCGGGCAACGCGCTGTGCGGCGCCGGGTTCGCCCAGAATACGGATCACTTCGTCGTAGCCGCTTAACATGCGGGCGCGGTAGGACGGGTCGTGAAGGATGCGTTCCAGTTCTGCATGAATCGCTTTTTGGGAGAAACGGTCGGCAAACAGCTCCTGTACCACTTCCTTGCCGGCAATCAGGTTGACAAGCGAAATATAGGGGGTATGGAAAAAGCGGCGGAAGACAAAGCCCGACAGTTTCGCCAGCGGCGTGTAGTAACATACTGCCTGGGGTACGCGGAAAAGGGCGGTTTCCAGTGTCGCCGTACCCGATGTAACCAGGGCGGCCGTGCTGTGCTGAAGCAGGGGATAGGTCTTCCCGAAGACAATCCTGGCGGGATGGTTTCGGATGAATGTGCCGTAATATGCCTTCTCTATTCCGGGCGCTCCGGCAATGACTGCCTGATGGCCGGGGAAGGCGGCGGCCACCTCCAGCATGACGGGCAGATTGTCTTTTATTTCCTGCCGGCGGCTACCGGCAAGCAAGGCCAGGACAGGGAGGCCGGGAGCAAGCCCTTCGTCCTGCAGGAAGGTGTCGGGCAGACGGGATGATTCTTCTTTGTACCGGGCTACCGAATCGACGGAAGGATTCCCCACGTAGTCTACCGGATAATCGAGCTTGCGGTAAAAATCTTCTTCAAAAGGAAGGATGCAGAACATGCGGTCTACATACCGGCGGAAAGCCTTGATGCGGTATTGCTTCCAGGCCCAGATCTTGGGGGAGATGTAGTAACAGACCGGGAGTTTCAACTGTGTTTTCACGTATTTGGCTATCTTGAGGTTGAATCCCGGATAGTCTATCAATATGACCACGTCGGGGGCATAGCGGCGAATGTCTTCGCGGCAAATCTGCATATTGCGAAGGATGGCGGGCAGGTGAAGCAGCACGGGGACGACGCCCATGAAGGCCATCTCGCGGTAATGTTTCACCAGCCGCCCTCCTGCGGCCTGCATCAGGTCGCCTCCCAGAAAGCGGAAATCGGCCTCTGTATCCACTTTCTTCAACTCCTCCATCAGGCTGGAAGCATGCAAGTCTCCGGAAGCCTCTCCGGCAATCAGGTAATATTTCATCTTGTATAATCGGGTATCAGTAAATACCTTGCAAAGGTAGTCAAATCCCCGTATCTCCGGGAATTGGAACTGTCCGGCTGTCAGGACAAAGCAGATTGCAGTCCGACACGTTTTTCCGGCAACTGCCGGAAAAACGTCGGAAGGCCGGGTCGGCGTTTGTTTACCAGCCGGGGTTCTGTGTGATTACGCCGCCGGTACGGTCTATCTCCGTTTGCGGAACCGGGTAGGTTTTCAGGCGCAGTTCGGGCTGGGGAAGTTCCCAGTTCTTATAGGAATCGAGGCTTCTTCTTGCTTTTTCGATGCGCGGTTTGGCATATTCCCATCCCCAGCGTTTCAGGTCGTAGAAGCGGAGTCCTTCGGTGGCCAGCTCCACCCTCCGTTCGTGGCGCACGGCAGCCCTTACCTCTTCCACGCTGACGGCTTGAACGTCCGGAATGGAAGCGTCGGGGTCAATTTTGGTTGTACGGCTTTCCAGCTTTTCGCTCTCTGTTTCTCCAAATGCTTCGGGGTCGTATTTGTACGTATTGCGAGCCCGTTCTCTCACCATATTGATGTAGCGGCAGGCTTCGGCCAGGTCTCCGCCCGATTCCACCAGGCTTTCGGCATACATCAGCAGTACGTCGGCATAACGGATTTTCTTCAGATTCAAATCCATCTGGCTTCTATTGGCACGGCGGAGTTCGGGATAGAACATCTTCCTCGAATGGTAGCCGTCTCCGCTGGTATATCCTGTATGATTCTGCACTTCGGCCGTTCCGTTTTTGCGCGGGAAGCGGTCGCCGGTTTCTGTCACTGTATAGAGCAGGCGCGGGTCGCCGACTTCAAACTCTTCCACCAGGCTTTTCGTGGGACAAAGAAATCCCCATCCGCCGCAGCCTCTACTGCGATAATAGGTGGGAAGAATCGTGTCGTCTCCGTTTCCGTCGGTATTCTTGTGGAGTACTTCAAAGATGGATTCATCGCTTATCAGGTCGTTGCGGAAGAACAGGTCTCCGAATTGCGGTTCCAGTGAATAGTCGCCCGAATCGATCACCCATTTGGCGGCGTCGCGCGCTTCGGCATAGGCGCCGAAATACAGTTCGGTACGTGCCAGCAGGGCATAGACTGCGCCTCGGCTTACCCGTCCCCATTCGTTCGTCAGGTTCATCTCGCTTTTCGGAGGGACGGCGCCGGCTATTTCTTTCAGCTCTTTGCGTATAAATTCGTGTACCTGGGCTGCCGGCGTACGGGGGATGATGTATTCGTCAATCGGGTAGGTCAGTCTTTTGTCTACCAAGGGGATGTCGCCGTAGATCCTGACCAGGTTCAGATAGAGGTAGGCCCGGATGAAGCGCGCTTCGCCTTCGTAGCGTGCTTTCAGGGCTTCGTTGGTGAAGGAGATATTCGGCAAACGCTCCAGGAGGGTGTTTACGCGGAAAATACCTTGGTAGTTGTTCCTCCACCATCCTTCTATGTCCTGGTTGTTGGACATGGCGCGGAAAAAGGCCAGGTCGTTGACAAACGGACGGTCGTTGTCGCTTTCTCCTCCCTTCCAGGCGTCGTCGGAAGTCATATCTCCCAACTCGTATCCCACAAACTCCATATCGTTGTTATCGCCTCCGAGGTAGCTGTATATGGCGGTGAGCGCGGTAAAAGCGTCGGCTTCCGTCTGGTAATAGGTATCGTCGGTTAAGATACCGAAGGGCGGCTTGTCCAGAAACTCTTCTCCGCATCCGGAGAGCAGACATGCGACGCAAACTAAACATATATGATAATACTTTTTCATGACTCAATGTTCTTTTTTAAGTGATTAAAGCGTAAGACCTAAACCCACCATAAAGGTTCTCGACTGCGGATAATTGGAACGGTCGATACCGAAGTCTCTCGGATTCCCGTTGTTGTTGCCTGCCATTTCGGGGTCTAATACCTTCGATTTGGTGAGCGTAAACAGGTTTTGAGCGCCTACGTACAGGCGCAGGCTGCCGATGTGAGCCGGCGCCAACCATTTCTTGGGCAAATTGTATCCTATTTGCAGGTTTTTCAGGCGCACGTACGAGCCGTCTTCCGTATAGTAGCTGGATGCTTTTGTGTTCAGCCGCGGGTCGTAATGTATCTGAAATTCCGTATTCGAGGGATTACCCGTATCGTCGGGGCTTAAGGTGCCCGGAGCGCGCCAGGCTTCGTCGAGCACTTCCCTGTAGGTGTTGAAGTAACCGGTTTTCTGATGGGTGTAGTATTTGAATATGCGGAAAATCGTGTTGCCTGTCTGTCCCTGGAAGAAGAGCGTCAGATCAAAGTTCCTGTACTGTGCCGCCACATTCAGCCCGAAGCCCAGGGTAGGGAAGGGGTTGCCCAGGTTCACCCGGTCGTCGTCCGTCAGCAATCCGTCGCCGTCCTGATCCTTAAATATCAGGTCGCCCGGACGCGGATTGCGGTCTGCCATGTGGGATCGGTCAATCTGTTCCTGACTCTGGAATACGCCCTCTACTTCCCATCCGTAGAACGATCCGATAGGCCATCCTACCCGGGTAAGGGTCACGTCGCCGATGCGTTCGTTTCCTCCCGGCATCGGTCCGCTGTCGCCCAGGCTGGTCACTTCGTTCCTGACCGTTGTCAGGTTGCCGCTGACGGTATAATTAAAATCCTTTTTCGGCTTGTCGATCCAGGTCAGTTGCATTTCAAAGCCCTCGTTCCGGATGGAACCCTGGTTTGCCCACGGGTCGCGGCTGTTTCCTCCAAGTCCCAGTCCCATGTATCGTGGCAGGGGGACGCGAACCAGCATGTCGTTGGTGTTCTTGAGGAAATAGTCCAGCGTAGCGCTTAGTTTGCCGTCCCATAGAGCGATGTCCAATCCCAGGTTCGTTTGTTCGGACGTTTCCCACTGGATTTGCGGATTGCCTATACCGTCGGGAGAATAGCCGGTGTATTGCGTCTTATTCTGTCCGAACACATACTTGCGGGCATTGTCGCCCGTGATGGTATTGATATAGTCGTTGTTTCCCAGTCCCATCTGGTTCCCAATCTGTCCCCAGCCGGCTCTTACTTTGATGTTTGAAATCAAGCTTTGTTCGATGTTTTGGAAGAATTGTTCCTGCGACAAACGCCAACCGACAGAAACGGAGGGGAAGGAAGCCCACCGGTTTTCTTTCAGGAACTTGGAGCTGCCGTCGGCGCGCACGGATGCCGTAATCAGGTATTTGTCCGCATATCCGTAATTCACGCGCGCCAGGTACGACATCATGGAGCGATGGTCGTGGGAGCCTTCGTTGGTTTGATTGAACGTACCGGCATTGAGCACCCACATGTCTGGTGAATTACCGGGCAGTCCCTGCCGGGACGCCCGGAAGTCGGTATTGTCCCATCCTTCCATTGTAACCCCTGCTACGGCCGAGAGGCTGTGGTCTCCAAACTTCCGGGTTGCGCTGACGGTATTTTCAAACGCCCAACTGTTGTAATGGCGCTGCCGCTTCATGAGGGTGTTGTTGTCGGACTTTTCATCCGGGTCCAGATAGTACTTGGGGGTGAACTCGTCGTTGATGATGCCTCTACGGTCTACCCCCAGATTGCTCTTGAAGATCAGCCACGGCAGTATTTTGATATCCAGCACGACGTTTCCCACCAGACTGAGTCCTTCTTCGTTCCTCAGCTTCCCCGACCGGTAGGCGGTGGCGTAGGGTTGCGTCTTGTTGGTGTATTTTCCTGTTCCGAACACGGCAAACTCGTCGTTCGGATCGTAGTTGAGCAAACGGTCTTCCCAGCCGGGGATACCTTGATAGCCTCCCCGGTAAACCGGCGTGGTGGGGTCGTACGTAATGGCGCCGAAGACCACGCCGTTCTCCAGTTCATTCTCGGTAATCCGATTTCTGTTTGTATGCGTTACGCTCAGATTGGTGGTAAGCTTCACCCTTTCGGATATATTCAGATCCACGTTTTGCCTTAGCGTCAGGCGGTCGAAACCTGAAAAGGAAACGATTCCCTTATTGTCGAAATACGTGGCGCTCGACATATAGGATATTTTCTTGTTACCGCCACTCACGTTCAGGCTGTAGTTCTGGATTTCCCCCTGCTGAAACACTTTGTCCCACCAGTTGGTGCCTTGCCGGCTTCCGGTTACTTTTTCCACCACATCCAGCATGGCGTTCATATCCCTGAAGTCCGTGTTGAATCCGTCGGGATTGTCGCGGTATGCAATTTTATTGTAGGTGATAAAACCTTCCGCATCCAGTATGTCCGGCACGTTGATGGCATTCTGCACACCGTAGTAGGCGTCGAATTTCACGCGTGTACGGATAGCATCCCCTTCGCCGTTGCCGCGCAGGGTGGTTATCAGCACCACCCCGTTGGATGCACGCGAACCGTAGATGGCCGTGGCCGAAGCATCCTTCAGGATCTCGATGGAAGAGATGTCCGACGGGCTTAGGAAGTTTATATCCCTCACCGGAATACCGTCTACCACATACAGCGGGTCGTTGGCGTCGTTTACCGAACCGACTCCGCGCACCCGGATGGATGTTCCCGAACCCGGAGCGCCGCTCTGGGACATAATCATCACCCCGGCGGCACGTCCCTGGAGAGCCATTTCAACACCCGTTACAGGCGTGTTCCGAAACTCTTCGGCGGTCACCTTGCTGACCGATCCCGTCAGGTCGCTTTTGCGCTGGATACCGTATCCTACCACCACCACTTCTTCCAGGTTTTGAGCATCCTCTTTCATCACAATCCGCAACGGCTGATCGCCGGTGACTGTTACATTTTGAGGCCTATATCCTATGTATGAAACCTGAAGGACAGTGGCGCCTGCCGACGCAGAGACGGAGAAGCGTCCATCTATGTCGGTAACGGTTCCGGAGGAGGTTCCTCTCACTTGAATATTTACCCCAATCAGCGCCTCGCCGGCTTCGTCCACCACCGTGCCGCTGATTGTTCTTCCGCTCTGCGGCCGGTCGGGAACCGCCGCCGCAAGCCCGTTGGCCTGCATCGGAAAAGAACCGGGAATCAGAAATAAAAAGAGAAAAAGCGTCAGTGAAATAAAAGAGGCTTTTCCATTGGAAGAGTATGCGTTTCTCTTCGCTGAATTAATTTTTTGTTTGTTTTTCATCTCCAGATGAGTTTAAGATTAATTGAAAAAAAAGTTACATGTTACATTTCAGGCCTGTCACTGGACGGCATCCGTCACCCGGGCGCCCGACAGGCGGTGGCATTGATTTTTAGTGTTCCATAGGCAATACATTTAAAGTTATACATGTTTATTGCAACCTCATTATCAGCGCTCTGTCATTTCATTTGTGCGTTTTCAAGACGTTGCACAAAAACCTTCGTTTAAACTACACAATGCCGCAAAAACGTAATATGCTGTGTTCTATAGGGGAAAATTGGATCAATTGTGCTATATTTGTGCGACAATTAAACGAACGTTTTCCTGCAACATCTCCCCCCCTCACCATCCCCGTTTTTCCGGTACAGTTCCCCTGTCCGGTACCTGCAAGCGCCGGCAGGGAAGAAAGAGAACACGCTCATTCTGCAACAATTGCGAAGCAATCGCCCCCGCTTCCATTTGAGATGTTTTCAGATGTAAAACAGAATATGTGTAACATGAAATAAATGCTGTCACATAAAACAAGTGTAACATGAAATGAATACTGCTACATTTTAATGAAAACTCATGCTTTCAGAAAATCAGAAAGGATGAACCACGACGTGATTCCCACTTTCAGAAAATCAGAAAGGATGAACCACGACGTGATTCCTGCTTTCAGAAAATCAGAAAGGATGAATCACGACGTGATTCCTGTTTTCAGAAAATCAGAAAGGATGAATCACGACGTGATTCCTGCTTTCAGAAAATCAGAAAGGGCGAATCGCGACGTGATAGCAGGATGGATGGAAGATAAACCGCCAATTATTCAACAGCTTAATAAAGTCCGAAAATCCAGTCAACGATTTACCCTATATTGGGTTTTCTTTGAATGTCAGCCTTTTGCACCGTTTCAATAAACAATGGGACAGAGGTAAATAGTATTTAGGGAATACGCAAACCTTATCCGACATTTACCCGACTTATCCGACATTGTTGATTTCATATTTGGCATCTATATTGGTTCCTGTTTTATCGTCCTTGCCGATATAAATCCGTCCACCTTGCGCACTGGCAAAGCCGCATATCCATTTCAGGTAATCGTCGTGCCATGGGGACTTGTATTCTATTATTTTGTTGTTCGGGCATACTACTTTATTTGAAATTTCACGAAATTACATCTATCTCCCTCATAATCTTTTCCGTTTCTACCAAAACGGCAATAATCCGCTGATAATGCCGTACATCGTCAAAACCGAGTTTCCTGCCTTTGCGATCTTTCAGCCATTTTTGGGCGGGCTGGTAGCCACCAATGTAAAATTCCCAAGCCGATTTTGGGACATGGTCGAAATACTGAGTGGGATTAATAAAAACCCTGCTTTCAATATATTCCGGCTTTTCTATTTCGTTTGTACCTTGAACAGGGAAATTTGCCACATTTGCCTCCGGTTCTGTATTATCCATTAAATGCAATTTCCGCAACCGCTCGCCAAAGCTTGCCAAACTCCTAAATTGTTCGGCATTTTCGGGATAGGGGATACTGGGAAAATCTATTTTTAGAAATTCTTTATAACGTTCGCGATATGCGGGAGAATGAAGAACTGCATAAATGTAATCGAAGATTTGTTCGGGTGCGGGAACGAAACCAATGCGGTTTTCAAAAGCACTCAGGTTTGCCGCGTTCATATTAGCAACCTTTTCCGTTTGATCGAAATTGTCGTGGTAAAGATAGAGAGGGAAGATATAACCGGCTTCTTTTGTTTGTGAAGAAATTGCACACATATCTGCAATATGTTTACAAATAAAAACGTGCTGAAAATCAAATGTGCTTTGTTGACGGCAGGTTATTAATCCAATGTTTTCCCCTTTCAAAAAATGTTGCATCACTTCATAAACCGGTCTTGCATGAAAACCTTTCTTGTTTGAATAATAGGTATAGCGAATATCAAATGGTCGATAATTTATTTTTGTAATTTTATTAAAATCAGGATTTTTGGTTAAGTCCGCCTTTGCTTTTGACAAAACCCAATCGGTGTCTTTTCCCAAATTAAAACGACTGCGAGCGTTTTCATTGTCCAAAGAAACAAATTCGTTTATCGTGTTTATTAACTGTTCTTTTGAGTTATGCATTGTAAAACCGTCTC
>JAISMW010000034.1 GCA_031276545.1 Tannerellaceae bacterium | reverse complement strand
CACAAGTGCTCCGGGTGTCCCCACATTTGCTCCGGGTGTCCCCACAAGTGCTCCGGGTGTCCCCACAAGTGCTCCGGGTGTCCCCACATCTGCTCCGGGTGTCCCCACAAGTGCTCCGGGTGTCCCCACAAGTGCTCCGTGTGTCCCCACAAGTGCTCCGGGTGTCCACACAAGTACTCCGGGTGTCCCCACAAATGCTCCGGGTGTCCACACAAGTGCTCCGGGTGTCCCCACAAGTGCTCCGGGTGTCCCCACAAGTGCTCCGGGTGTCCACACAATTGCTCCGGGTGTCCCCACAAGTGCTCCGGGTGTCCACACAAGTGCTCCGGATGTCCACACAAGTGCTCCGGGTGTCCCCACAAATGCTCCGGGTGTCCCCACAAGTGCTCCGGGTGTCCCCACATCTGCTCCGGGTGTCCCCACATTGGGGTTGTGTGGCCACACAATTTCATTTTTTTTCCAATTTTTCAGAAAAAGACCGAAAAACCGGCATGATGCGGCGCATCGCGAATGGAGAGTTATCCATACCTATACAGTTTAGCCTGCAATGGCTTGAGCCTGGCCTGGGGAAAGCCTACTGACAGCCTGTTTCTTCCCCGGTATTAGTCCGGAGGACTAACCTTCCAAACGCGTCAATGGAGACTTAGTCCGCCTTTTTCTTACGTCGAACTCACGTTGATTACTAAGTCTCCATTGGCACGCTGTTGGAGGTCTTGTACCGGTTACAAGGTTATTCCACCGTATTTTTGGCGCTTTGTCACGATGACAAAGTCTTCATTCTGCAGTGACGGCATGGATTCTCAATGTACAATTACATTAGAGCGAAGGTGCGGATTGATGGGTACAAGGTAGAATACCGTGATAACAAACTTGGTGGATGTACCGGGACAATCATTGTAATACGGCGTGACGGTGATGGTGGCGCGTCCGATTCCCTTGGCTTTAAACTCCGGTATATTGCCCTCGCCTTTCTCCTTAAGTCCAATGTGGGTATTGTTGTTCTCCCATTTATAGGTGACGCCTGGAAGTGCGGGCGAGGCGGTGAAGTTGATTGCCGGTACGATGGTTTCGAGGTGACGCTCTATATTGCCAATGGAATTGACCTTTACTTTCGGCACCGTGACGGTGACTTCTTTCCTTTCTTCCGGTTTGTTTTCGCACTTCCCGCCGCTCAATACGCTGACGTAATACTTGGTGGTGGCCGTCAGGGCGGGAGTGGTATAGCTTGCTCCTTCCCCAAGAAAGATGGAGTTCGCGTCGTACCATTTGAAGACGGGATTGGCTACGGCGGCAGCGGATGCCTTCAGGGTGGCGCTCTGTCCGCTGCAGACGACCGTGTCGTTCGCGCTGATGTCGGAGGCCGTATACGGTTTGTCTATCCACACATAGCCGGTATAGAGGGAGTCGGCGGTGGCGCCTTTGTAGCGTACCTTCATGGTGATGGAATCCTTCCCGCAGTGGAATGCGGAGGCGGGGAAGGTCAGGGTGTCCGTCGCGTTTGTATTCTCCGGCACACTGTAGGGAGCACCGTGGATAAGCCAGGAGACCTTGGTGAAATCCTGCTCTATGGTTCGCTTCACGGTGATAACGTCGGAAGCTCCGAAGGTATGCGTGGCGGCTGAGGTGGCGGAATAATGGGTATCGTTGTAGGGCTGCGTCTGGGTGGTGACGGTGAAGTAGCTCAGCAGGTTCAGCGTGCCTCCTGCCGCCGCATAGATGTAGGATCTGTCCTCGCCATATCCTTCTATTGTGGCCGTCAGTCCGTTTGAGTTGGAGGCGTCGATCCATGTTTCTCCCGATAGCAGCTTGTAGCGTCCCACTTTCCAGCCGGGGATACCGTCGTATGCAATGACGGAGGTGAACGGTTTGGATACGCCGTTTACGGTAAACGCCGTTTGGTCGAAATCCTGTTTGCGCGTCAGGATCGTTACATATCCTTCCCAGTCGTTTAGGCGGGCAAGCCGGGCGTTCACCACGCGCTGCTCCACCGGATTTACCCACATCATGGAAGGGTTATCAACGCCCGTCGTATACTGAGCCACGGCAATGGGCGCATTCGCAGTGATCCGGGTCAGGTCGTCGAACTGGAACTCCGCATAGCCGTTGGCAGGTACCGTTAAAGTGGTATCGGCATTGTTGGCTGTTTTAACCGTCACCGTCACGCTTGCGCTTTCGTCGGATATGATACGGCAGTTGTTTTGTTCGCTTCCCAGCCTGGGCAGCACGTATTCTTTGCCCCAGGTGGGGATAGGCCACATTTGCTCTATCAGCATATCTTCATGATCCGACAAATACTTAGAGCCAAACGTTCCGGAAAAGACGGCTACCGGCTTGTCGGCTGTTATCCGTGTGCCCGTCAGGTCGGTCGAATAGACAGTATTGCTTACATACACATCGCCGGCATTGGCCAGGTTGGCAATAAGTGATCCGTTCGCATACACCTTTGTTTGAGGCTGGGTAGCAATCACCCGGTAGGTTTGTTTATAGGTATTCGTTACTATTGGATACTGGAATATCCGGTATTCCGTCCCCAGGCTTTGCGTGGGCAGTAGGGCGGTGGCGTCGGCAGAGCGATACGCGATGGTGCCAAGGATACCGGCGTAGGCCACTATATCGACATTGGACGTAATCTTTAATGACAAGGTTTTGACGTAACTAGTCAGCGTTAGCGTCAGCGTTAACGGTACCCCGTTGCTTACCGTATAGTCGGTACCGGCCACGTTGACGGTTCCGTCGCCGTAGGAGAACACGACCAGCGTGATTGGGTCGCTCTCTTGTCCCAGATTCGGCCAGGCGGCGAAATAAAATTCACGGCCTATCAAGGCGTTTTCCTGCGCAAAGACCTGGAAGGAGAACAGGGAGGCTATGGCAAGCAGTACGATTTTAAGCAACTGTCTGTTCATTGTGCAGGATTTACGTTATTTACCTGAGCGTTTTCCGGCCTCCGGGTATCTTCCGGTGGATTAGATTGCGTATAGGCCGAAGCCACAGTCGCGCAATAAAAGAATGTAAAAAGAAATGTACACTTCATGATTGATTGTAATTTATATTTAGTAATGGATCAAATTATATATGGCGTTGTGTGTAAACTTTCCAAATTGAAGACAAATACAGCGGAAAACTTTACGATTGAATTGCGCATAGGTCAAACCTATAATCACGTAACAGAATAATGTAAAAAAGAATGTATACTCCACGATGGATTGAATTAGTTTTGTATGCGTTATGTGTGAAATTTTTAAATTGTCGACAAATGTAAGGATAAATTTTAAGTCTATCAACATCTGATGGCATATTTCCTTATGTCATTTACCCAAATTGGGAAAAATGTGGAAGAATCCCCAGTCGGTGTAGATACGCATGACTTCCTTTTTTTGAGCGCCGGGTTAAACTTTATCAGTCAACAACATTTTTTTATTAACTTGCCGGCCATTTTTCAAACTCTATTTTATCATGCAAAAAGTAAATGATGTCCTAACCCTGGTGGATTCTTATTTCGGAGGATCTCAATGGTTTGTATTCCTGCTGCTGGGCACAGGTATTTTCTACACTATCTATTTAAAATTGCCCCAGTTACGTTTTTTCCGCCATGCCATAAGAGTGGTGAGCGGGAAATACGACAGTGATAAACACATAGGCGATACGTCGCACTTCCAGGCGCTGTCTACGGCGCTGTCGGGTACGATAGGCACCGGAAATATTGCCGGCGTAGCCCTGGCTATCCACTTGGGAGGGCCGTCGGCGGTGTTCTGGATGCTGGTGACGGCCTTTGTGGGGATGACCACGAAGATGGTGGAAGTGACCCTCTCGCACAAATACCGCGAGCAGGCCTCGGACGGCTCCATTTCCGGAGGCCCGATGTATTATATGAAGAACCGGCTGCGTATGCGGTGGCTGGCCGCCCTGTTTGCCGGCGCTACCATCCTCTCGTCGTTCGGTACGGGCAGTTTGCCGCAAATCAACAGTATCTCGAATGCGATATTCTCGTCCTTCGGTGTGCAGCACTATATTACCGGCGCCGTGCTGGCTGTGCTGATGGCTTTAATCATCATCGGCGGAATCAAGCGCATTGCCAAGGTGTCCGAGCGTCTGGTGCCGTTCATGTCGGTGCTTTACGTATTGGGGGCGCTCAGCGTACTGATTTATAATTACGAAAACATCCTGCCTTCCATAGTGGCTATCTTCGGCAACGTATTCAGCGGGACGGCTGCCACCGGCGGTTTCCTGGGGGCTACGATAGCCTTTGCCTTCAACCGGGGCGTGAACCGGGGTCTGTTCTCCAACGAAGCCGGACAGGGTTCGGCGCCCATTGCCCATGCAGCCGCCCGTACGGAAGAGCCGGTATCGGAAGGGATGGTAGCCCTGCTGGAACCCTTTATCGACACGATAGTGATCTGCTTTTTCACCGGCCTCACGCTTCTTTCTTCGGGTGCATGGATGGAAAAGTACGACAACCGCTTCCAGCAGGCCGACCTGATGGTACTGGATGGACAGTACGACGAAGAGAATCCGGCCGATCGGGCGAAAGTGTCCGCCTTTATCCTCCGCAAATCGCCCCTTCCGCTCTTTACCGGAACCCTGACCGTACGTGCCGGAGAACCGGTGAGCGGACAGATTACCTTCCTGCATGCCCGCTCCTTTGCCGAAGACATCGTGGTGCGCGACGGCAACCATCTGTTCGACGGCGAGCTGCCGGTGGTGGACGGGCGGATAGCCTTCGGGTCGATGACCGAGCGCATCACCTTCAGCGGCAAATCGCTCCTGCACTCGGCGCCCCTCTCCACCGAAGCCTTCAAGAAAGGGCTGCTGGGCGACTGGGGGAAATACATTATCCCGCTGGCACTGCTGCTGTTTGCCTTTACCACGTCGGTGGCCTGGTCGTACTATGGAGACCGGGCGGTCACGTACCTGTGGGGAAGCCGTTATGTGCGCTATTACCATATTATATATGTAGTAGCATTCTTTCTGGCCTCCTTTACGGATACCACGATTATCTGGACGCTGTCGGGTATCACCATTGCGCTGATGACGCTTCCCAATCTGGTGGGTATCCTGCTACTGCACAAAGAGGTGAAAAGCTCCGTGTCGGAATACTGGAAGAAAGTGAAGCAAAAGAGGCTGTGAAAATGAAGCGTATCCCCTGTGATTCGCGTACCTTTGCAGGATTAAACATATAAAGTTATTTCCATGTCAGAATTATTTTCAACCGCGCTGCCTTACAAAGTGGCAGATATGAGCCTGGCCGGTTTCGGCCGGAAAGAGATAGAAATTGCCGAACACGAAATGCCGGGACTGATGGCGCTCCGCACGAAGTATGCCGCCGAACAGCCTCTGAAAGGAGCGCGTATCACCGGCTCGCTGCACATGACGATTCAAACGGCGGTGCTAATCGAAACACTGGTAGCCCTGGGAGCCGATGTGCGCTGGGCAAGCTGCAACATCTTCTCCACACAAGACCATGCCGCCGCAGCCATGGCCGCCGCCGGTATCCCGGTGTTCGCATGGAAAGGGGAATCGCTGGAAGAATATTGGTGGTGTACCGATATGGCGCTCCGCTTCCCCGGAGGGAAAGGGCCGCATACGGTTGTAGACGACGGGGGAGACGCTTCTCTCCTGCTGCATTGGGGCTATAAGGCCGAAACCGACGCCGGAACCATTCGCCGTGCAGGCGGGAATCACGAAGAGCAGGTGATTATAGACACTCTCAAACGTATCCTGGAAGAAGATCCCCTGCGCTGGCACCGCACCGTGGAGGAGCTGAAAGGCATATCGGAAGAAACAACCACCGGCGTGCATCGTCTCTATCAGATGATGGAAAAGGGAGAACTGCTGGCGCCGGCCATTAACGTGAACGACTCGGTGACCAAGTCGAAGTTCGACAACCTTTACGGCTGCCGCGAGTCGCTGGCCGACGGCATCAAGCGTGCCACCGACGTGATGATAGCCGGCAAGGTGGTCGTGGTAGCCGGGTACGGCGATGTGGGCAAAGGCTGCTCGCACTCCATGCGTTCGTATGGCGCCCGCGTATTGGTGACCGAGATAGACCCCATCTGCGCATTGCAGGCGGCCATGGAAGGCTTTGAAGTGACCACCATGGAAGAGGCCGCGCAGGAAGGCAACATCTTTGTTACCACCACCGGAAACCGCGACATCATCACCCTCGATCACATCGTCCGGATGAAAGACCAGGCCATCATCTGCAACATCGGACATTTCGACAATGAAATACAGGTAGACAAACTGGTGAACTATCCCGGCATCCGGCATACCAATATCAAACCGCAGGTGGACAAATACACCTTCCCCGACGGACACAGCGTATTCCTGCTGGCCGAAGGCCGGCTGGTGAACCTTGGCTGCGCTACCGGGCATCCCTCGTTTGTGATGAGCAATTCTTTCACCAACCAGGTGCTGGCGCAGATGGACTTGTGGCGCAAGCCTTACGAAGTGGGCGTGTACCGCCTCCCCAAATACCTCGACGAGGAAGTGGCTCGCCTGCACTTGGAGCGTATCGGTGTGAAGCTCACCAAACTCACCCAAGCACAGGCCGACTACCTCGGCGTGCCGGTGGAAGGCCCCTACAAAGCAGAACATTACCGCTACTGATGCACGAAGTATTCCGGTACAGTGTCTTGCCGCTGCTGGCCGGCGTACTGCTGGACAGATGTCTGGGAGATCCCCGGTGGCTTCCTCATCCGGTGGTCGGTTTCGGCAAGCTCATCGCCCGGGGAGAATCCCTTTTAAACAGAGGCAAACGCCGGATGCTGAAAGGCGGCATCCTGGCTGTTTCCCTGATACTCGCCACGTTTTTCGCCGTGCAGGGATTGCTGTCGGGCGCCCGGATGATTTCCCCGGCTGTGTGGGGCGTATGCTCCGTGGCACTTATCTTTTACGGCCTGGCCGGAACCACGCTGATACGCGAAGTCCGCGCGGTGTTCGAGGCCGCCGACCGCTCCGTGGAGGAAGGCCGACAGCAGGTGAGCCGCATCGTAGGACGCGATACAGCTTCGCTTTCAGACCGGGAAGTCCGCACGGCAGCCCTTGAGACGCTGGCCGAGAACCTGAGCGACGGCGTAGTAGCCCCCCTGTTCTGGTACGGGCTGCTGGGCGTTCCGGGCATGTGTGCCTACAAGATGGTGAATACGCTCGATTCGATGACAGGATACAAAAACGACCGGTTCCTGCTTTTCGGACGCACCGCAGCCCGGATAGACGATGCCGCCAATTATATCCCCGCCCGGCTGACGGCTATCTTGATGGTGCTTGCAAGCGGAAAATACGCTACACTGAAATTTGTAATCAGGTACGGACGGCAGCACAGCAGTCCGAACGCCGGCTATCCCGAAGCGGCTCTGGCCGGTATTCTGGATTGCCGCTTCGGAGGCGCCCACACGTATGCGGGGCACCTTGTGTACAAACCCTTCATCGGAGAAAACAACCGCAGGCTTACTGCCCTCGACATGCAACGCAGCATCCGCATCAACCGGCTCGTAGAATACGGTATGGTATGCCTTCTAATCGGCTATCTGCTTGTGAGCGCATATTATTTTTAGCTGATTTTAAAAAAAATGCATCCAAAGGCCATGAAACAAGTCTTCTTTTTGTAATTTTATGGCCTTAAAATCAGATATTGAATAAATGGAACCCTTTATACATCTACATGTTCACACGCAATATTCTTTGCTGGACGGCCAGGCTTCGATTGATGCGCTGATAAACAAAGCATACGCCAACGGAATGCGGGCTATGGCTGTAACCGACCACGGCAATATGTTCGGCATAAAAGAATTTTACAATAAAACACAGAAAAAAAACAGCAAGTACCTGTCCGTAATCAAAGATTGCGAGAAAGAACTGAACGGTTTGGACGACAAGCCCGATTCCTCGGAAGAGGAACTGGAGCGCATGAAAAAACTTTCCGACAAAATCAAAGAAAGCAAATCGGCTTTGTTTAAACCGATTCTCGGATGCGAATGTTACTGCGCCCGTAACGGACGGTTCAGCAAATCAGGAAAGGAAGACCTGAGCGGCTGGCATCTCATTGTGCTGGCCAAATCGCTGAAAGGCTATAAAAACCTTATCAAACTCGTTTCCCTGGGATGGACGGAAGGATTCTACGGACGTCCGCGTATCGACAGGGAGTTGCTGGAAAAATATCATGAGGGACTGATTATCTGTTCCGCCTGCCTGGGAGGAGAGGTGCCCCAGCATATACTGAACGGACAGCTTAAAAAAGCAGAAGAATCGATTCTCTGGTTTAAAAATCTTTTCGGTAATGACTTTTACCTGGAACTTCAGCGACACCCTACCCACGATCCGAATGCAGACCAAACCACATTCGTCAAACAGCAGGAAGTAAACAAGGCGCTGATTGCCCTGGCACGTAAACACAACATAAAACCGGTAGCGACCAACGATGTACATTTCGTAAATGAAGAAGACGCCGAAGCGCACGACCGCCTGATATGCCTCAGCACCGGTAAAGATCTGGACGACCCCACCCGTATGCGTTACAGCAAGCAGGAATGGATGAAAACAACGGAAGAGATGAACAGCCTTTTCGCCGATATTTCCGAAGTGTTAAGCAATACGCTGGAAATAGCCGAAAAGGTAGAGTTTTACTCGATAGACAGCAAGCCGCTGATGCCCGACTTTCCGATACCTGCCGAATACGGGGATGCCGACGAATACCTGCGCTACCTCACCTGTAAAGGTGCAAAAAACAAGTACGGCGAATCTTTATCGGAGGAAGTAACGGAACGTATTGAATTTGAACTGAACACCATCCGGCGTATGGGATTCCCCGGTTACTTCCTGATTGTACAGGATTTCATCGCCGAAGCACGGAAGATGAACGTGGCTGTCGGGCCGGGACGGGGTTCGGCCGCCGGTTCGGTTGTAGCCTATTGCTTGGGGATTACGGATATCGACCCGATAAAATATGATTTGCTGTTCGAACGTTTTCTGAATCCCGACCGTATCTCCATGCCCGATATAGACGTGGACTTCGACGACGACGGAAGAAACCGCGTACTGGAATACGTCACCGAAAAGTACGGGAAGGAAAAAGTGGCGCATATCATCACCTACGGTACGATGGCCACCAAATCGGCCATCAAAGATGTAGCCCGGGTACAGAAACTCCCCCTGGAGGAATCGAACCGGCTTACCAAACTGGTGCCCGACAGACTGCCCGACGGGAAAAAACTGAACCTGAAAACAGCCATTGAACATATTCCCGAACTGAAAAATGCCGCAGCTTCCCCGAACGTATTGGTACGGGAAACGCTTAAATATGCCCAGATGCTGGAAGGCAACGTGCGGAATATCGGCGTACATGCGTGCGGCATCATCATCGGAAAAGACAATATCTCGGATGTCGTGCCGGTAAGCACAGCCAAAGACAAAGAGTCGAACGAAGAAATGCTGGTGACGCAGTACGAAGGGTCGGTGATAGAGGAAACCGGATTGATCAAGATGGACTTTCTCGGACTCAAAACGCTCTCCATCATCAAAGATGCCGTAGACAACATATTCATGACAACCGGGAAAAGGATAGACATCGACCGCCTGGACATGGAAGACGCCAATACGTTCGACTTGTACTGCCAGGGGAAAACAACCGGTACCTTTCAGTTTGAATCGGCCGGAATGCAAAAATACCTGAAGGAACTTCAGCCCAGCAAGTTTGAAGACCTGATCGCGATGAACGCCCTGTACCGCCCCGGACCGATGGACAATATCCCCTCCTTTATTGCCCGAAAGCACGGAAGGGAAGAAATATGCTACGATATCCCGGAGATGAAACGTTACCTGCAGGACACGTACGGGATTACCGTATACCAGGAACAGGTGATGCTCCTGTCACGGTTGCTGGCGGGATTCACTCGTGGAGAAAGCGACGCTTTGCGCAAGGCCATGGGGAAAAAACTCATCGACAAGATGAAGGAAATGAAAGAAAAGTTCCTGAACGGCGGCAAGGCAAACGGGCACGACGAAAAGACCTTGCACAAAATATGGAGCGACTGGGAAAAGTTTGCTTCCTACGCATTCAATAAAAGCCATGCGACCTGCTATTCGTGGGTGGCTTACCAGACGGCTTACCTGAAAGCGAATTATCCTTCGGAATACATGGCGGCGGTGCTCAGCCGAAGCCTTTCCAACATAACGGATATCACCAAGTTTATGGACGAATGCAAGGTGATGGGCATACAGGTACTGGGGCCGGATGTAAACGAGTCGGTACTGAAGTTCGGCGTAAACAAATCCGGAGATATCCGCTTCGGACTGGGCGCAGTGAAAGGAGTGGGAGAATCGGCCGTGATGAACATCATTGAGGAGCGGGAAAAGAACGGCCACTTCAAGGATATATTCGACTTTGTGGAACGCATCAACCTTACCGCATGCAATAAGAAAAGCATCGAAGCCCTGGCTTTAGCCGGCGCTTTCGATAATTTCGACATCCGGAGAGAACAGTTTTTTGCGGATGGAGGAAAAGGGGAAATCTTTCTGGAAATCCTCATACGCTACGGCAATAAATACCAGACCGACAAGGCAACATCGGCCAATTCGCTGTTCGGCGACGATGGATTTATTACCATCCTGAAGCCGAAGCTCCCTCCATACGAACGGTGGAACGACCTGGAACGTCTGAACAGGGAAAAAGAACTGATCGGCATCTATCTGTCTGCCCACCCGCTGGACGAATACCGCATTATCCTGACCCATGTATGCAATACCGGAGCCGTGGAACTGAACAACCTCGAAACGTTGCAGGGACGGGATTTGCTGCTGGGAGGCATCGTGACCGAAGCACGCGAAGGGAAAACGAAAAAAGGAAACCCCTACGGGGTGATGAAAATAGAAGACTTTACCGGTAGCGCCGAAATAGCCCTCTTTGGAAACGACTACGTGGATTACAGCAAGTACTTTAAAACAGGCATGTATCTGCTCATCCGGGGACGCAACGAAGCGCACCGCTGGAAGGAAGGCGAAATGGATTTGCGCATCAGCTCCATCCGCCTGCTGCAGGAGGAAAAAGACAGGATGATCGAGAAAATAACCATCTCCATCCCCATTCAGGTGCTCGACGAACCGATAATCAACGAACTTTCAACCCTCATTAAAAACAATCCGGGGCAAAGTTTGCTGTATTTCAAAGTGACGGACGGCGAACATAATATAAACCTCAGCCTGCTTTCGCAGGATATCCGCCTGAATGTAACGCAGGGACTGATAGACTTTTTACAGGAAAATGAATATATCGAATTTAGTATCAATTAATTTAAATCAAACATGGTATTAGAAGTAACAGACAGTAATTTTGAAGAATTACGGAAATCAAAAAAGCCCATGATCCTCGACTTCTGGGCAGAATGGTGCGGTCCTTGCCGGATGGTAAGCCCCATCGTGGACGAACTTGCTGAAAAATATGCAGGAACGGTCACTGTCGGAAAAATGGATGTGGACGCAAACAGCGAGGTGGTCACGCTGTTCGGGATACGCAATATCCCTACCATCCTTTTCTTTAAGGACGGAGAGGTGATAGACAAAATTGTCGGAGCGGCTCAGCAGTCGGCCTTTGTCGAAAAGATAGAGGGAATGCTGGCGGAATAGCGTGCGCGAAGCATCTCCCGTTTTCCAGGAGGGCCGGGTATTCTTTCTACAGAATATCCGGCCTTTTCCATCATACGCCGTACCGATCCTTTCGCGCAGTAAGTGGTCAGCAGGCCGCCGTCGGCCATATTTTCATACAGAGCGCCGAATATTTCCGGGTTCCACATCTCCGGCTGCTTCTCCGGAGCGAACGCATCGAAATACACCAGATCAATGGAGGGAGGGAGTTTGCAGCAATTGCTGTCTCCCTTTATTTTATGAAGAACAAAACGGGAGGTTATTGCAGTGGAGGCATCCCAGGGGGCGTCGTGCAGGGCTGCCCACACGCCTTTCCTGCCGGGACAAAGCTGCGCTTCGTAGTGCAGCGCATCCGTAAGTTCACGGGGAAGCGGGTATAATTCTACGGCATGGTATTCGATGTGAGGTATTGTCATCTTCTCCGCTTCCAGCAAGGTGAGCAAGGCGTTCAGACCCGTTCCGAAACCGATTTCCAGGACTCGTATCCGGTCTTTCGGCAGCGGCAGCGAATGCAGTCCCGCACCGATGAAGACGTGCATGGATTCCTGTATCGCCCCGTGCACCGAGTGGTAATGTTCGTTCAGTTCCGCAACGAACAAGGTATCGCTCCCGTCGGCCGTCGGCTGTATTTCCAGGCGGAAAGACGTCTGCCGGTCAGTCGCCGGATTCATTTGCCAGATGGTTCTTCAGCGGATTCGTGTACATCTCCAGTATTTTGGTGCGCAGGAAGGCTTCGTCCTTACCGGGGCATTCGATTTTGTCGAGCTGTCCCTGAAGGTAGGATTCAAATTGCTTTTTATCCTTTGCGCCGTAGTTGGCGCTGAAGCGCGCCGTGCCGGTCAGCATGTCGTAGGCTACGTAATTGCAGGGATAGAAACGGTAGTGACGGTATATTTCCCTGTCGATGATGGAGGCGACCAGCGCATACAGTTCGTTCTTGTCCGTCGTTCTGTCCAGCCGGGACAGTTGCGGATTCACCGGCGAGCCGATGGTGATGTGTACGCGCCCCTTATTGTTCAGAATCCCGGTTTCCATATTCAGCAGATCGTCCCGTTTGCTCTTCACAAAGTCGGGATTATTGCGCTTCTGCAGAAATTCCTTCGCCTTGAGGAAGTCGCAGGGGTCGTATTCGTACGAGATGGCCACCGGCATGATGTTCAGTTCCATCAGATTTGATATAATATCCCCGTCGCCGCCCATATTCAGCATTTTCAGGATGCTGTTCTGCGTTTTGTCGTCCGAATCTTTTGCACGTCCTTCGCGCTGGGCTATCCATACCGATTCTTTGGTTTCCCTGATGGTGTGGTGGATATAGGCCGACAGCAGGGCGCTGGCCTCCAGTTGCTGACGTCCGGACACGCCCCGCTTGACGATGAAACTGTTGTTCAGCCTTACCAGCCTTTCTATCCACGGACTGATAAGAAGGTTGTCGCCGATGGCCACCTGGGTCATGCCGTATCCCACGTCATACAGCATGACGTTCAGGAAGGCGGCATCCAACACAATATCCCGGTGATTGGAGATGAATGTGCAGGGTATATGTCCTTCCGGCAGGCGGCTCCGCCCCGAAACCGTAAGCGAAAAGGTGGTTTTCCGGGCCACCATCATCACCACATCGTAGGCCAGTACCGCTTTAAACTCCTCCTTGGTACGGAATGTGCGCATCTGTTCCGAGAACCTGTCCCATTCCACATCCGGATTGATGTAACGGAATGCCCGCTCGAAATCCTTACTGGCAATGAGTTCTTCTATCGCCTCGCCCACTTCACTGTTCGTCAGCGGACGGATCGCGTCGAATTTAGTAACACTTTCTTTTTCCATAACTTTTTAGTTCATTCTCAATAATATCTGTCATCACATTTTTTATATCCAGTCCGGCTGCACGTACCTGTTGAGGGATAAAGCTGGCGCCTGTCATGCCGGGTACTGTATTGATTTCAAGCAGCACCGGTTCGCCGTCCGGAGGGAGGATGTAGTCCACCCGGATGAGCCCTCTGGCGCCCAGGATACCGTAGAGCGTCAGGGTGGTGCGCTGTATGCGTTCCGTCCATTCCGCCGGAATGCGGGCGGGGGTAATCTCGTCGGACTGCCCGTTGTATTTCGCGTCGAAATCGAAGAACTCGTTCTCCGTCACTACTTCCGTGAGGGGGAATACCACCTCGCGGCCTTCTACCTTATAGCATCCGCAGGTGATTTCCGTACCGGTGATGCAGCGTTCCATCAGCACTTCGTCGCCTTCGGCAAAGGCTTTTTCGATGGCGGGCTGAAGCGCTTCCGGCGTTTTCACTTTCGTGACGCCGAAGCTGCTGCCGCCGTCGTTCGGCTTCACAAACAGGGGGAGACCCAGACGGGATACTGCATCGCAGGCTTCCACGCTTTCGCCTTTACGCAAACGGATGGAATCCGCCACGCGTATTCCGAACCGGCGAAGCCAGGTATTGCAGATGTATTTATTGAACGTCAGTGCGCTCACCAGCGGGTTGCACGACGAATAGGGCATTCCTATCAGTTCGAAGTATCCCTGCAGCAGGCCGTCCTCGCCCGGTGTTCCGTGGATGGTGAGGTAGGCAAAATCGAAATGCGTCACGCCTCCCGCCTCGCTGAAGCTGAAATCGTGCCGGTCGATCGCCGCATGTTCTCCGCCGGGAAGGATCACGTACCATGCGTCGCGTTCCACCACCGCAATGTACGCCGTATACTTTTCCTTGTCGAGGAAGGAATAAATTCCCCGGGCACTTTTCAGGGAAACCACTTTTTCGGACGAATATCCTCCGGCTACTATCGCTATGTTCTTTTTCTTTTCCATCTATTCTTTCGTGTTTGAGTACGTGCGCCATTTCTCTATCAACTGTTCCATATCGGAAGGACAGGGGGACTCGAAAAACATTTCCTGCCCCGTCGACGGATGGACAAAACCCAGCGTCCGGGCATGAAGGGCCTGGCGGGGACATACGGCGAAGCAGTTCTGCACAAACTGTTTGTAGCGCGTAAACGGGCTGCCTTTCAGGATCCCGTCTCCGCCGTAGCGTTCGTCGTTGAAAAGAGGATGACCGATGTATTTCATGTGCGCCCTTATCTGGTGCGTACGCCCTGTTTCCAGCCGGCATTCCGTCAGCGTCACGTAGCCCAGCCGTTCCAGCACGGTATAGCGGGTGGCGGCCGGTTTGCCCTGTTCGCCGTCGGGATACACCTTCATTTGCAGGCGATCGCGGGTATCCCGTCCGATATGGCCTTCGATGCGTCCTTCGTCTTCGCGGATGATGCCCCACACCAGCGCCAGATAGGCGCGCCGGCTGGTTTTGCGGAAGAACTGCAGCCCCAGGGAGGTCTTTGCTTCCGGCTTTTTGGCTATGACCAGCAGTCCGGACGTATCCTTGTCTATCCGGTGCACCAGCCCCAGCCGGGGATCGGAGGGATCAAAGGAGGGGTCGTCCTTCAGATACCAGGCCAGCGCGTTCACCAGCGTTCCCGTATAATTTCCGTGTCCGGGATGCACCACCATGCCGGCCGGTTTGTCCACCACCAGCAGGTCGGCGTCTTCGTATATAATATGTAAGGGAATATCTTCGGGGACAATCTCCATTTCGCGTGGGGGTCGCGTCATCACCACCGACACCACGTCGAGGGGTTTCACCCGGTAGCTGCTCTTCACCGGCAGGCCGTTCACCAGGATGAAGCCGGCGTCGGCCGCCAGTTGCACGCGGTTTCGCGTAGCGCCTGCCGGCATACGGTCGGTCAGAAACTTGTCCACCCGCAGCAGGGTCTGCCCCCTGTCGGCCGTAAAGCGGAAGTGTTCGTAGAGCGCACCATCCGCCTGTTCGTCATCCCATTCTTCGGAATAGCTGTCCATCGCAATTAAAACCAGGTTTCCGCATCGCTGCGTACAGGTTCTTCTCCGCCGAGGGGGTCGGCGTCATCTTCTGCCGTGCGCTCTGTGACGCCGTTGCTCACTTTCAGTATCAGGGGCGCCGTGAGCGGCACCATTTCTCCTCCTTCCAGCAGACGCCCGCGCAGTTCCACGCCTATCGCCAGATCTTTATAGGTACCGGATACGTATTCGATTTCAACGGATTTAAATCCTCGGGCTGTCAGCAGAGCGTGCGCCTGACGGAAGGATACATCCTTTACTCCGGGAATCCGTCCCATCCGCGACGACAGCGCATTGACGGTGACGAGCACCTTGCGTCCCGGCTTCACCTTGCTTCCTGCGACGGGCAGGAGGGCTACCACTGCGCCGGGTTTTTCGTCCTTATTGAATACGGAGTCCATCACTTCGCAGTTCAGTCCGTTGCTCTGCAGCATCCGGAAGGCTTCTTCCACCTGCATTCCTTTCACTTCGGGCACCCTTACGGCTTTATTATGCAGGGTATACCCATTGAGCCACTTCAGCGTAGCGTACAGCAGGATGCACGAGACGGCTACGGCTATCAGCAAATTTGCGGCAAGCGGATGCTTTGCCCATCGAATCGAAAAATGCTTCATCTGTACCATTGTTTTTTTAGGCGGTTCAAAAGTAGGAAAAAAACCTTTCTAAATGGAGAGTTGAGAGTTGAAAGTTTCTCCCCGCCGTGCACGGGCACAGTACGCGGGAGGGGTAAGGCGTGCCTTGCCCTGCTGCGACGGTTTTTCATGCAGTACGTAAACTGTCAGAGAATAACGAACGGTGAACAGCGCCCGGCGGCCGGGAAGCCGACTGAGGCGATACAAGCCGGTATCATGGCGTGATACAAGCCGGTATCATGGCATGATACAAGCCGGTATCACGACGTGATACAAGCCGGTATCATTGCGTGATACAAGCCGGTATCATGGCGTGATACAAGCCGGTATCATGATATGATACAAGCTGGTATCATGATGATCATTAAGGAAGCCCTTTGTGCAGCGGGAGCCGGTATTCCAGGATGCGGGATTCGTTTAGCAGCTTTCCGTTGCTGTTGGAATATCGCGTCAGGATCAGGAGAGTATAGACGCTCTGTTTCACTGCGGAGGGCACGGTGCAGATTGTCTTCCGGGATAACTAATAGTGAATAATTAATAGTGAATAACTAATAGTGAACCAATGTCGTTTACTTAAGAAACAGCTATAACCTCCTGTAATTCATTGAATATAACTTTTTAGTTTTTTATTCCGTGTCACACTGCGTCCCGGCCGGATAATTTCCCGAGTCTTTGCCACAATGTCATCAAACGCTTTAATGGCTTTCCCGAACTGTTGCTTCAGAAAAACACCAACAAGGATGTCCCGGGTCATGGACAGGGCGTTGGTGCGGTTTATCTGCTGTCCGTGTGTACGGTTTTCATCCGCCTTGTATTCTTCCCTGACTTTTTCATCTATCGGATGGGCATAAATGGCGCACAGGCTC
>JAISMW010000014.1 GCA_031276545.1 Tannerellaceae bacterium | reverse complement strand
AGCGACTGGAGAGACCAGCTTACTGATATGTGTAAAGAACTTTCCCATGCTTATTCTTCATTCCACCGGCGCAGTACTTCTTCTGCTTTCTTTATGTATGAGCAAGCGTTTGGGTCATTTTTTAGTGAAGAACGGTGGGAAATTGCCTCTTCGGCGTATATGATGGATATTCCCTTCTGCGGTACTACCTTCTGATAGAAGACGGCCTGGTTGGTTAAAGTCGAAACTAAGTCCGGCAGGTATTTCTGCGGACTGGTTTCTACTAATCTGCGGTAGATTGACATGGCCTTTGTGCGGGCGTCAAAACTTCCTATACGATTCAGTGTCTGGGCTACCTCCGGCATATATTCCAGGGTACTGATGTCGGTCAGGTTGTGCAGGACAAGTAAGACTTCCTCGCAGACTTTGCATGCTTTGCGGAGGTTTTCGTCAATGGTTTGCTTGAAAGTGAAGCTGGTGAAATTCATGATACTGTACTTTGTGAATTGTTTATTATGGAAAACGACGGCAAGTTAGCATTTTTTCCGGGATGGCGATACTATATTCAATATGAATAGCCCCAATGTAACAAATTCATTGGGGCTATTTGCTTTGAGAATGCCTGCACTCTGCGGCGGCATAACCTGTCCGGATGCTGAAGGTTAGTCTCCCCCAGGTCTACGGCGTCCCTATTCCATTCGTTTTGGGCAAAGAGATTTCCTCTGGAGGCGTTTTTCCATCCCGGCTCTGTTCCTCTTTTGCCTTAAAGGCCAGGGCATACATCCGCATTTGCTTCACCATGGCAACCAGTCCGTTGGAGCGGGTGGGGGAAAGGTGTTCCCTCAGCCCCGTCCGTTCAATAAAATACAGGTCGGCGTCCAGTATCTCCTGCGGCGTATGTCCGGACAGGAGCTGTATCAGCAGGGATACGATGCCTTTCACGATGACGGCGTCGCTTTCTCCCCGGAAATAGATTTTCCCGTCCGTGAAAACGGCATGAAGCCATACCCGGCTCTGGCAGCCTTCTATCAGATTGCTCTCCGTTTTGTACTGTCCGTCGAGCGGAGGAAGCAAATTGCCCAGTTCTATCAGCAGGCCGTAGCGGTCCATCCAGTCGGTAAAAGCTTCAAATTCTTCAATAATCGCATCCTGCTGTTCGTTTATCGTCTGCTCCATAATGGCGGTGTTTAATCATTTGTAAATTACTTCCAGCACCGTTTGCCCGACTGCTTTCAGGGTTTCCCAGCTGATATGGTCCATCGTATCGTTGTGCGTATGCCAGTAATCGCCGAATCCGTGCGTATTGTCTATGCTGTAATTGATGATGTCGATGCAGGGAATATTCCGTCCGGCAATCACATACTGGTGGTCGTCGGTGATATAACCGCCTCTGCTGTTGACAAAATATTTGCCGTAGCCCAGGTTCCGAGCGGCGCTCCACACTTTATCTACCAGAAAAGAAGCTCTTCTGACCGAGGTTTCCTCTTTAGGAAACGTCGCATCTTTCGTCCCCACCATATCCAGCAGGATGCCGTATTCGGCTCGGTAATTGGGCGTATGCGGATTTTTTGCCCAGAACTGCGAGCCGAGGCACCACCAGCTATTCTGCTGATAATTTCGATTGTCGAAAGCCGGGACGCCGTAATCTTCGGCATCGAAAAAGATGATGTCAATACCTGCTTCGGGAGCCTGTCCTCCTATCTGACGGGCTATTTCGAGGAGTACGCCCACTCCGCTGGCGCCGTCGTCGGCGCCGTCGATGGGTATACGCTGCGTGGCCGGGTCGGTGTCGTTGTCGGCATACGGACGCGAATCCCAATGCGCAAAAAGAAGGATACGCCTGGGATTGCCGGCATCATACGACCCGATGATATTGCGCGCCTGCAGCCGGTCGCCGTTGTAGGCCGTCAGGATCATTTCCTGCACATACACCTGAGCGCCGAAACGCTTCAGTTCGCCGGTCAGGTAATCCCCGCACGCTTTATGGGCCGGCGAATTGGGCACCCTCGGCCCGAAAGCCACCTGCTGCTCCACATACCGGTAAGCGCTGTCGGCATTGAAGTCGGGCGCCGAAACAACCGGCGAAGAAGCCGTATGACTCTCTGTCCCGTTCGTACTTTTATTTGCGCAGGAAGCAAGGGCGCAAGTCAGTGCAGTAAAAAAGATTTTCAATGTGTTCATACGAAATTTGTCAATAACATGATTTTTCTAAATTAAGATAGCGCAAAGGTAATGATTAGTGAATAGTGAACAACGAAATAGTGAACAGTGGTTAGTGAATAGTGATGTATCCGGTTTACATCCGCATGACATGATGAGAAGGGCGGCATCTTAAATCCTTTTTTTAATGCGTTTGTCCCGGGATGGGCAGTAAATACGAAAAAGATTTTTAGCTTTGTGCGTAAATTTATCAATACATAATTGTTTAATCTTAAAATCATAAAGAAGAATGGCACGACTTGTAACTTTGTACTCCTTGCAATGGGGTGATTTATCATTAGAGACGATTTGTGAGAAAGCGAAAGCTTTTGGGTATGACGGGCTGGAACTGGGGCTGCCCAATCATGTGGATGTTCGCCGTACCGACGGGGCTTATTACCGGGGCATCAAAGAGGTGCTGGGTTCGTACGGACTGGAACTGCGTACTATCTCGACGCATTTGATTGGTCAGGCGGTATGCGACAATATTGATTTCCGCCATCAGTCCATTCTGCCGGATTACATCTGGGGCGACGGCGATCCGGAAGGCGTCCGCTCGCGGGCTGCCGAAGAATTGATCCGCACGGCACATGCGGCCAAGGCGCTGGGCGTTGATACCGTAGTAGGTTTTACCGGCAGTTCCATCTGGCAATACCTCTATTCGTTCCCTCCGGTTCCCGAATCGCTGATTGAAGAGGGCTATAAGGATTTTGCCCGGCGCTTTATTCCAATCCTGGACGAATATCGGAAGCTGGGTATCCGCTTTGCGCTGGAAGTGCATCCTACGGAAATTGCCTTTGATACAATCACGGCAGGCCGTGCGCTGGAGGCTGTCTCCGGGCATCCGTCCTTCGGCTTTAATTACGATCCCAGCCATCTGGGGTATCAGGGGGTGGATTACGTAGACTTTATTTACCGGTTTCCCGAACGTATCTTCCATGTGCACATGAAGGATGTGTACTGGAGCGATACCCCTAAACCGGCTGGCGTATTCGGCGGATACGTGACCTTTGGCGACCCGCGCCGCTACTGGAATTTCCGCAGTCTGGGCCGGGGCAGAATCAATTTTGAAGAGATCATTCGCGCCCTCAACTCCATCGGCTACCAGGGTCCCCTGTCCATTGAGTGGGAAGACAGCGCCATGGATCGGGAACATGGTGCACGCGAATCTTGCGAATACACCAAGCGGGTTGACTTTCAACCTTCCGCACATGCTTTCGATGCGGTATTCGAAAAGAAGTAACGAAAAACAAATCGAAATCGGACTGAGCCGGTTTTTTTCTGTTTTTTTCCTGCAAAAGGCTGCTCCGTGGTTTGGGGCAGCTTTTTTGTGGGGACTTTTTTTCATCATCAACAATAACATTGCTGGCGTCAACCGCGGAGTTGCTGGCGTCAACCGCGGAGTTGCTGACGTCAACCGCGCTATTGCTGACGTCAACTTCGGCATTGCTGACGTCAACTTCGGAGTTGCTGACGTCAACTTCGGTATTGCTGACGTCAACTTCGGCATTGCTGACGTCAACCGCGGAGTTGTTGACGTCAACTTCGGAGTTGCTGACGTCAACTTCGGAGTTGTTGACGTCAACTTCGGAGTTGCTGACGTCAACTTCGGCATTGCTGACGTCAACTTCGGCGCTGCTGACGTCAACTTCGGCGCTGCTGACATCAAACCCTTTTGTTATGCTAACTGCGAACGATATGAAAAACTATAATCTTTTTCTCTCAATTTGTGCGTCAATACTATTGGTTACGGGCGTATTTGTCCTGTCGTGTGATGAAAAATTATTAACTGCTTCCAAAAATGCGATTGGAATACTTTTAGGCGTCTCTGCTATGGGAATCTACCTGGTTTCATGTTTGAATCATGTAAAGGAGAATTCATACAGGAAGCTATCTCCTAAGAAGGTTGTTTTTCTTTATATCGCCCTGTGGATTACTTTTATTGGCTTGATCGCATACCTTGCTGAATTATTTGTGCTGGGTTTCTCCATTCGGGAGAACTATCTTGCCTATATCGGTATAATTACCGAAGTATCCTTATTGGCGGGAATCCTGATGGTTTTAAAACAGCACAGGGAAAGATAAGGCCTTCTTATTTCATCGGGTCATGCTGCAAGCGGATGATATTTTCTCTTGACGCTTGTTTGGAAACAAACTAATTATGTAGTTTTGCGTGGCAAAATAATCATACAATAAAAGACGAAACAACGAAATGAATGTAGATGAGGCAGGCCTGAGGCTTGATTTTTTGGAAAAGGTAATACTTGAAGGAGAAAGCCTGGAGCTGACGGCTTGCACAAAGCAAAGGATTACCGCATGTTTTGATTTTCTAAAAGCGTTTTCTTCCAATAAAATTATATACGGTATCAATACCGGCTTCGGCCCCATGGCGCAATACCGGATTGACGATGAATCGCTCACACAATTGCAATACAACATCATCCGCAGCCATGCAACCGGAGCAGGGAAACCCCTGCCCGACCTCTATGTGAGGGCGGCCATGGTGGCGCGTCTGGGCACTTTCCTGCAAGCCCGCTCCGGCGTACATGTAGAACTGGTGGAATTGCTGGTGGAGTTTATCAACCGCGGTATTTATCCCCTGATTCCGGAGCATGGCAGCGTGGGGGCAAGCGGAGACCTGGTGCAACTGGCTCATATCGCCCTGGCGCTTATCGGAGAAGGCGAGGTGCATCACAGAGGAGAATGGCGCCCGGCCGGAGAGGTATTGCAGGAGAACGGGCTGACTCCCTTCCGTATTTACATCCGCGACGGTCTGTCGGTCACCAACGGTACATCCGTGATGACAGGTATAGGCCTCATCAACGTACTCTATGCCGGACGCTTGCTGAAGTGGGCGACGCTGGCTTCCGTCTGGATGAACGAAATAGCATCTTCGTACGATGATTTGATGTCGGACGAACTGAACCGTACCAAACGGCACGAAGGACAGAGCCGGATAGCCGCATGGATGCGTTCGTTTGCCGAAGGCAGCGCCCGCTTGCAGAAACGCGAAAATAAACTGTATGCCAATATGAGCGCCGGCGAAAAGGTGTTTACAGAGAAAATACAAGCCTACTATTCCCTGCGCTGCGTCCCGCAGATCCTGGGGCCTGTCCTCGATGCGGTGGAAAATGCCGGGAAGGTGCTGGTGAATGAAGTCAATTCGGCCTGCGACAATCCGATTGTCGACCCCGAAAGCCGGAACGTCTATCACGGAGGTAATTTTCACGGAGACTATGTGGCTTTCGAGATGGACAAGCTCAAGATAGGCATCACGAAACTGACCATGCTGATGGAACGCCAGTTGAATTACCTCTGCCACGACCGCATCAACGGCATCTTACCCCCTTTCCTCAATCCGGGCGTCCTGGGACTGAACTACGGCCTGCAGGCCTCCCAGTTTACAGCTACTTCCACTACGGCCGAAAATCAAACCCTGTCGAACCCGATGTCCGTCCACAGCATTCCCTGCAATAACGACAATCAGGATATGGTGAGCATGGGTACGAATGCGGCGCTGCTGACCGGAACCGTCATAGAAAACGCCTTTCAGGTGATGGCCATCCACTTCATGGCGCTGGCGCAGGCGGTGGACTGTCTGAACATGGAAGACAGCCTGGCGCAGCAAACCCGCAACGTCTACCGGGATGTACGATCCCTCTTTCCCCTGTTTGCGGAAGACCTGCCCAAACATAAAGAGATAGAACGCATAAAAAATTATTTGATAAACGCTCAATCGTTAAGGATATGAAATACGCATTAGTCACCGGAGGATCGCGTGGTATCGGACGAAGCATCTGCCTCCAACTGTCCGGAATGGGATACCCCGTATTGATCAATTACCGCACGAACAAGGAGGCTGCCGAATGTACCCGGTCTCTGATAGAAGAAAAAGGCGGAACCGCCGAACTCCTGCCCTTTGATGCGGCGAATGGAAAAGAAACGGACGACATCCTCAGCGGATGGCTGGACGCGCATCCCGACGATTCGGTGGCCGTTCTGGTGAACAACGCCGGCCTCCGGATGGACAATATGATGATCTTCATGCAGAATGCCCAGTGGCATCAGGTGATGGATACCGCCATGAACGGATTCTTTTACGTCACCAGGCGTTTGCTCAAGGATATGCTGACCGCCCGCTGGGGACGCATCATCACCATCTCCTCGCTTTCCGGCCTCAAGGGACTGCCGGGGCAAACCAATTACTCGGCGGCCAAGGCAGCCCTGATCGGCGCATCCAAGGCGCTGGCACAGGAGGTGGCTCCCCGGAAAGTAACTGTCAATGTAGTAGCTCCCGGATTTATAGAAACCGATATGACCAGGGGGCTGGACGAAAAAACACTCAAGGCAATGGTACCCGCCGGACGCTTCGGCAAACCGGAAGAAGTAGCCGAACTGGTCGGCTTCCTGGCTTCCGACAGAGCAGCCTATATCACGGGAGAAGTGATTTCAATCAACGGAGGTCTTTACACATAAAAATCAGCCATGAACAGAAGAGTCGTAATCACCGGAATCGGAATTTATTCCTGCATCGGCAAAAACCTGGAAGAAGTACGGAACGCCCTCTATGAAGGAAAATCCGGAATCGGAGTGGAAGAGGTTCGCACCCTCTACGGCTACCGTTCACCCCTGACGGGTATCCTGGAACGCCCTCCCCTGAAAGGAATCCTCGAAAGAAGGCTCAGGATAGGACTCGCAGAGGAAGGAGAATATGCCTACGTAGCCACACTCGAAGCCATGCGGACGGCAGGTATCGACATGGACTACCTCGACGCCCACGAAATGGGCGTCTTCTACGGCAACGATTCCTCCGCCAAAGCCGTAATCGAAGCCAACAATACGGTGGTGGAAAAAAAAGACACCACGCTCCTCGGCTCCGGAGCTATCTTCCAGTCCATGAACTCCACCGTCACCATGAACCTGTCCACCATCTTCCGGCTGAGAGGAGCCAATATGACCGTCAGCGCAGCCTGCGCCAGCGGTTCGCACGCCCTGGGGCTTGGCTATCTGTTCATCCGGCAGGGCTTGCAGGACATCGTGCTCTGCGGAGGCGCCCAGGAAACGAATTTCTATTCGATGGGCAGTTTCGATGCCCTCAGCGCCTTCTCCGTACGAACAGACGAGCCGGCCAAAGCTTCCCGCCCGTTTGATGCCGGCAGAGACGGCCTGATACCGAGCGGAGGAGGAGCCAGCCTGATTCTGGAAGAATACGAACACGCCAGAAAACGGGGAGCCACCATCTATGCCGAGCTGGCCGGCTACGGATTCTCCTCAAACGGAAAGCATATCTCTCAGCCCAGCGACCAAGGATCCGTCCGGGCTATGGAGCGGGCGCTGAACGACGCCGGCGTAAAGCCCTCCGACATTGATTACGTCAATGCACACGCCACCTCCACGCCGCAGGGAGATATGTTTGAAGCCATCGCCCTCGACCGCCTTTTCGGACACTGCCGCCCCCTGGTCAGTTCCACCAAGTCCATGACCGGACACGAATGCTGGATGGCCGGAGCCAGCGAAATCGTGTACTCCATCCTGATGATGAGGGATTCCTTCGTGGCGCCCAATATCAACTTTGAAACACCGGACGACTATTCGCGCAAACTCAACATCGCGACACAAACCGTAGAGAAAGACCTCCGCCTCATCCTCTCCAACTCCTTCGGCTTCGGAGGCACCAACAGCGCCCTGGTGATCAAAAAATACACAGAATAGCACAGCATAGCCGAATGTGGAACACCGCCGACAAAAACCGCTTCCTCCCGCCGGCTGCCGCATGGGCTGCCCGCCTGAAGGCTATAGATTACGGCAGCCTCCCCATCAGCGATTACAGCAAACGCTACATCCGCGCCATGCATCCGGCCATGGAATATTATATGGAGATATTCGCCCGCTGCCTCAGCCAAGGCACAGAGGCCGTCGCCCTTGAACCCGCCGGCGTCACGCTGGTAGACTACGGAGGAGGAAGCGGATTCCTCAGCCTGCTGGCCAAAGAGACCGGCTTCGGGCACGTCATTTACATCGACCTGAACCCCGCAGCCGTAGAAACCGTAAACGTACTGAAGCGCCTGACCGGAACCGGACCGGATACCATCCTCCACGGCGACCACCACACGCTGGCCGGCTACTGCCGCACGCAGAACATTTCTCCGCAACTCCTCATCGCCACCGATTTGATAGAACACGTCTACAACCCGGCCGCTTTCTTCCACACGCTATGCCGCATAAACAACCGGATGCAACTGATTTTCACAACCGCTTCCACGCCCTTCAACCCCCTGGTGAAGCAGCGACTGCGCCGCTATATGACCGCCTGCGAATCGGGCACGGAGGTATCCCCCAACTACCTCCGGCGGAGAGAACAGTTCATACGCCGGTGCTATCCCCTTTTCTCCGAAGAGCAGACCGCCCTCTGGAGCCGTGCCACCAGGGGACTCACCTACGAAGACATCCGCCGCGCCATTGACGCCGGCCGCCTGCCCGTCCCGGAAGACCCCTACAACACCTGCGACCCGGCAACCGGCAATTGGGCGGAGCGCATCCTCCCCATCCGCACCTACCGCGCCCTTCTGACCCCCTGCGGATATACACTGACCGTAGGAAAAGGATTTTACAATACACGCCGCAAAAACCCCCTGACCTCTCTCGCCGTCCGCATCCTGAACCTGTTCATCCGTTACAGCGGCCCGGCCGGCCTGTACCTAAGCCCCTTCATCCTCCTCCGGGGAAAACCCGACCCGAAAAGAAGCTCTGTTCTCCAAATTAATTAAAAATAAATCTGTTGCACTTAAGTGCCGGACG